>CADCTB010000194.1 GCA_902805665.1 uncultured Acidimicrobiales bacterium | reverse complement strand
CGACGACGGCCGGATGCGGTGCGCGTGGTCCACGTCGGCTCCCGACTACGTGGCCTACCACGACGACGAGTGGGGCCGGCCGGTGACCGACGACGTCAGGCTCTACGAGAAGATCTGCCTCGAGGGGTTCCAGTCGGGCCTCTCGTGGCTCACGATCCTGCGGAAGCGGGAGGCCTTCCGGCGGGCGTTCGCCGGCTTCGTGCCCGAGGTGGTCGCCGGCTTCGGACCGGCCGACGTCGAGCGCCTGATGGCCGACGCCGGCATCGTCCGCCACCGGGGCAAGATCGAGGCGGCCATCGCCAACGCCGGCGCCACCCTGGGGGCCCAGGAGCGCCACGGCTCGCTGGCCGCCCTGGTCTGGTCCTTCGAGCCGCCACGAGCGGGACGGCCCGTGCCCGAGCGCCTGGGCGATCTACCCGCCACCACCGCGGAGTCGGTCGCGCTCGCCAAGGCGCTGCGGAAGCTGGGATTCCGCTTCGTCGGGCCGACGACCGCCTACGCGGCCATGGAGTCCCTCGGCGTGGTCAACGACCACCTGGCCGGCTGTCACGCCCGGGACGCGTGCGAACGGGATCGGGCCTCCATGCCGGCCCCCTAGCTCAGGTCCGCGGCGGCGGAACGATCCAGACGTCGTCCTCGCCCAGGGTGTCCTGCAGGGCCCGCACGGCGCGCCCGACTGCAGGGTCGACGCCGTCCCACACCGCGATGGCCTCGTGGGCGTGGCGTCCGAGCCAGGCGTCGCGGCGGCGCAGGGCGGCGCCGGCCAGCTGCTTCGTGGCCGGGGGCTTGCCCTGGAGGACCACCGTGGCCCGGGCCCCGTCGACCAGGGCCTGGAACGCCTTGCGCGACGACGAGGGCCATTGGGAGTCCGGATCCGGATAGGGGAGAACGGCGACGTACGGCACCCCTGCCTCGGCCGCCGCCTCGGCCGCCAGCTGCTCCGAGCCCAGTCCGAGGCCGGTGAGGACGACCAGGTCGGGGTTCACCTGCCGCTTCGCAGCCAGCACCTGGGCGACCTTGGCCCGAACGGCGTCCGACACCGGGTTCGCGTCATACCCACCGAGCTCGGGAGGCTTGTGGCCGATCACGGCCAGCAGGTGGCCCGGGGGCAGGCGGGGGTCGAGGTCGGCACCCGGGCCGGGCGTGTCCGCCGGTCCCAGCGAGTCCGGCGGATCGTCGCCGCTCCGGCCTTCCTGGGTGCGGGCCGCCTCCACCGCCAGCCGGTCGACCAGGTCGTTGGCCGGGTCGTCGCTGTGGCCCTTGACCCACCGGAACGTCACCCGGCTCGGGTCGGACCGGATGGCATCGATCAACGGCTCCCACAGGTCCCGGTTGGCCACCGGCTTCTTCGCCTTGTTCATCCAGCCCCGGGCCAGCCACCCCTCCCACCACCGGTCGCGGAAGCAGTTGACGACGTAGGTGGAGTCGCTGACCACCACCAGTGGCCCCTCCAGCGACCGCACCGCCTCGAGCGCGGCCCGGATCTCCATGCGTTGGTTGGTGGTGTGGGCCTCGGCCCCACTGGCGAAGCCGTCCCCGGGCACGGCCCACGCCCATCCGCCGGGACCCGGGTTGCCCAGGCAGGCGCCGTCTGTGTACACCTCGGTGACCGGCGTCGCCGCCGCTGTGTCATCTCTCATCTCGGCCTATCTGTAACAGCCGCCCGGTGTTCCAAGTCGGATTCGAGGGGGTGAGAGACTGGAATGGTGATCTTCGACGGATTCAGCCAGCAGCTGCCCGACATCGATCCCACTGAGACGGCGGAGTGGGTCGACTCGCTCGAGATGGTGGCCGACGAACGCGGCCGCACCCGGGCCCGGTTCCTCTTGATGAAGCTCCTGGAACGGGCCCGGGAGCTCGGCGTGGGCCTCCCCAACACCGTCTCCAGCCCTTACATCAACACCATCCCGCCTGAGAAGGAGCCGTGGTTCCCGGGCGACGAGCACATCGAGCGGCGCATCCGGGCCTTCATCCGGTGGAACGCGGCGGTGATGGTCAGCCGGGCCAACAAGCGGGCCAAGGGCATCGGCGGCCACCTGGCCACCTACGCCAGCTCGGCCGCGCTGTACGAGGTGGGGTTCAACCACTTCTTCCGGGGCAAGGACGACGGCCAGGCCGGAGACCAGGTCTTCTTCCAGGGCCACGCCGCCCCCGGCATCTACGCCCGGGCCTTCATCGAGGGCCGGCTCACCGAGGGCCAGCTCGACCACTTCCGCCAGGAGATCGGCGCCGGGCCGGGCGGAGGGCTGTCGAGCTATCCGCACCCCCGGCTCATGCCCGACTTCTGGGAGTTCCCCACCGTCTCCATGGGCATCGGTCCCATCAACGCCGTCTACCAGGCCCGCTTCAACCGCTACCTGCTCAACCGGGAGCTCTCCGACACCAGCCGCTCGCGGGTCTGGTGCTTCGTCGGCGACGGCGAGTTCGACGAGCCCGAGAGCATGGCCGGCCTCACCCTGGCCGCCCGGGAGCAGCTCGACAACCTGATCTTCGTCGTCAACTGCAACCTGCAGCGTCTCGACGGGCCGGTCCGGGGCAACGGCAAGGTCATCCAGGAGATGGAGGCGCTCTTCCGGGGCGCGGGCTGGAACGTGATCAAGGTGATCTGGGGCTCCGCCTGGGATCCCCTGCTGGCCCGCGACATCGAAAGTGTGCTGCTCAACAAGATGAACACCACTCTCGACGGTGAGTACCAGAAGTACGTCACCGAGAGCGGGGCCTACATCCGCGAGCACTTCTTCGGCCCCGACCCCCGGCTGCGGGCCATGGTCGAGCACCTCTCCGACGACGACCTGCGCAACCTGCCCCGGGGCGGCCACGACTACCGCAAGCTCTACGCCGCCTACTCGGCCGCCATCGAGAAGAACGGCGCCCCGACGGTCATCCTGGCCAAGACGGTGAAGGGCTGGACCCTGGGCCCCAGCTTCGAGGGGGTCAACGCCACCCACCAGATCAAGGAGATGTCGAAGGAGCACATCGCCACCTTCCGGGCCCGCCTGCACCTGGAGGAGGAGATCCCCGAGGAGGCCCTCGACGCTCCCGAGCCGCCCTACTACCGGCCGGCCGAGGACTCCGTGGAGTTCCAGTACATGATGGAGCGGCGCCGGGCCCTTGCCGGGTCGCTGCCCAAGCGGGTGGTGCGCAAGCAGACCCTGCCCGCTCCCGACCCCAAGATCTTCTCCGCTCTCGGCGAGGGCTCGGGCAAGCGGCAGTACTCGACGACCATGGCCATGACCGGCCTGCTCCGCGACCTGCTGCGCGACAAGGGGATGGGCGCCCACATCGTCCCGATCATCCCCGACGAGGCCCGTACCTTCGGCATGGACGCCCTGTTCCCCCAGGTCAAGATCTACGCCCCGTTCGGCCAGCTCTACGAGCCGGTCGACGCCGCCTTCCCCTTGTCCTACAAGGAGTCGGTGAAGGGCCAGATCCTCGAGGAGGGCATCACCGAGGCCGGTTCCATGGCGTCGTTCACGGCCGCCGGCACGTCGGCCGTCACCCACGGCAAGCCCATGGTGCCCTTCTTCGTCTTCTACTCGATGTTCGGGTTCCAGCGGGTGGGCGACCTCATCTGGGCCTTCGGCGACATCGGCGGCAAGGGCTTTCTGTGCGGCGCCACCGCGGGGCGGACCACGCTCAACGGCGAGGGCCTGCAGCACCAGGACGGCCACAGCCTGCTGCTGGCGTCCAGCGTGCCCAACCTGGCCGCCTACGACCCCGCCTTCGCCTACGAGCTGGGCGTGATCGTCGAGGACGGGCTGCGGCGCATGTACGGGCCCAGCCCCGAGGACGTCTTCTACTACCTGACCCTCTACAACGAGAACTACGTCATGCCGCCCATGCCGGAGGGTGCCGAGGAGGGCATCCGCAGGGGCCTGTACAAGTTCGCCCCGGCGCCCGAGGGACCGTCGCGCCGGGCCACCATCGTGTTCAGCGGCACGGCCCAGGCCGCGGCCCGGGAGGCCCAGGAGGTGCTGGCCGCCGACCACGACGTGGCCGCCGAGCTGTGGAGCGCCACGTCGTACAAGTCTCTACGGGAGGACGCCCTGTCGGTCGAGCGCTGGAACCGGCTCCACCCCACCGAGGCGCCGCGCACGCCCTACGTCACCGAAGTGCTCTCCAGCGCTTCAGGGCCGGTTCTAGCGGTCACCGACTTCATGAAGTCGGTGCCCGACCAGGTGTCGCGCTGGGTGCCGGGCACGTACCTCTCCCTGGGCACCGATGGCTACGGGCGCTCGGACACCCAGGCCAACCTGCGCCGGCACTTCGAGACCGACACGCCGCACGTGGTCGTGGGGGTGCTCACCGCCCTGGCCCAGACCGACGACGCCAAGCCCCAGGAGGTGGCCGACGCCATCGCCCGCTACGGGCTCGACCCGGAGGCGGCCGACCCGCTGAGGTCCTGACCTTCCTGCGCCGCCGCCTCGGCCAGGTTGTTCATCCGGTAGTAGTTGGCAGTCTGGGCCGCGATGGCCACCAGCGGCACCGCGAGGAAGGCCCCCAGTAGCCCACCGACCAGCAGACCGGCGCCCACCGCCACCACGGTGACGAGCGGGTGGAGCCGCACGGCGCGCTCGAGGATGAGCGGCTGCAGCAGGTTCCCCTCGATCTGCTGCACGGCGATGGTGGCCGCCACCACGAGCAGTGCAGTGGTGAAGCCGGCGTCCACCAGCGCCACCAGCGCGGCCACCAGACCGGCCAGAGTGGCGCCCACAAGCGGGAAGAACCCGCCCAGGAAGGTCAGCACGGCCAGCGGCAGGACCAGCGGCACGCCCAGGACGAGCAGGGCGATGGCAATGAGGATCCCGTCTATCAGGCCGGTGAGCGCGGTTGCCACCAGGTAGAGGCGCATGATTCTGCGCGCCCTTCCCGCGATCTCCACCGCGTCGTCCCGCTGCGCCCGGGCGATGCGCTCCTTGAACCAGTCCGCCATGCGGGCTCCGTCCTTCAGCACGAAGAACAGGGTGAACAGCATCAGCACCAGTCCGCCGAGGACCTCGGTGACGGTCCTCGCCCCACGGGCCACCCCCGCCGCGCCGCCGCTGCCACCGGCGCTGAAGCTCCCGGTCAGGTCGTCCTCCAGCTGATCGAGCCGCTCGGGGGACAAGTTGAGCGGCTCTCCCTGAAGCCACTCGCGAATGTCGTCGATGCCCTCCTCGACCCGGTCTCCGACGTCGGAGAGCTCGTCGGCCACGGCCGTGCCGATCCAGGCGAAGAGCAGGACCAGCACGGCCAGCGTCCCGAAGAAGACGGCGCAGGTCGCCAACGCCGGCGGCCACCCGTGGCGCCGGAGCCGGGCCACCAGGGGCTCCAGGACGGCGGCGAAGAACAGGGCCAGGATCACCGGCACCACGACCACGTACAGCTGGATCAGGACGAAGACGATCATGGTGCCCGCCGCGCCGACGAGCAGCAGCCGCCAGGACCATGCCGCCGCCCCCACCAGCAGGGCGGGCACCTTCACGCCACCGTCGACCCGGGCGGGAATGTGCTTGTTGGGGCTCGTCACCCGGACATGTTGTCAGCGGATCACCACAGCGACGCGCCATGCCGCAACGCAGGCTCAGGGTAGGTAGCCGGGACAGCGGAGCTGGGCGACGGTCCGGACGGCGAAATCGGCGTCGGCCGGCGACAGCGACGCGCCCTGGATGTGGGAGACGGCCTGGCGCACGGTGCCCTGCACCTGGGTCATCGTCTGGCCTTGGTCGAACGACGTGCACACCGCGTCGGCAAAGGTCCGCAGCTGGGGATCGGTGGGTGAGAACAGGGGGATGCGCTGGTGCAGGGCGGCGATGGCCGCTTGTACGCCGGCGGTCGTGAATGGCACGCGCTGTCCGGGCGCCGGCTTGGCCGGGGCGGGCGCAGGGGCGGGGGCAGGCGCGGCGGCAACGGCGGCGGGCGCGGCAGTCGTGGGGGGCACCGGGGTCCGGCGGGTGGTCGCAGTCGTCGGCGGGACCGCGGCCTTCGCCGCCGGCGCCGGGGGGGCGGCCGTGGCCGGCTGGGCAGTGTCGGGCGGGGCCTCGGCCGGTGATCCGGAGTCGGGCGACGGCGCCGCCGTGCCGCCGGTCCCGGCGGAGACGTTGCGGAGGATCGACGCCGCCGAAGTGGCCGGGCCGGTGTCGGCCACGTGGGCTACCGCGGCAACGGCCACGGCCAGGAGGAGGCTGGAGCCGGCGACACCGCCCGCCAGGGCCTTGGTGCGCTTCTTGGTCGGGGACACGGTCAGGTTCCTTTCGTGCCCTGAAGGGCGGGACGTCCTCGGCGGCAGGCTGCGACCCGCTCGTCGATGGGTGGATGGCTGGCGGTCAGGAGTCGCCACCAGGGCAGGCTCCGAGGCACGCCGCTGTCGTCAGCCGCCCGCTGGAGCATGGCGTCGAAGTCCCCTGGTCGATCGAGGAGATCGAGGGCGAAACGATCTGCAGCCCGCTCCTGCGCCCGGTCCCGCCAGGCGAGCACGCATCGGACCGGGAGGGCCACGAGGGCGCCCAGCAGGAGGAGGAACGGGTAGGAGCGCGGGTCGCCGGCGGCGGCAATGCCCACGGCGTCAAGCGGCGAGAACGAGAGTGCGGCGGCGGCGGCGGCCAGGGCCACGAGCTCGGCGAGAAGGGTGAGGGGGAGGCGCCGCCCGGCATGGCCGAGCCGCCAGTGGCCGAGCTCGTGGGCCACCACCTGGTCGACCAGGTCTGGGGGCCAGGCGGCCAGGTCGTGCTCGAGGACGACGCGCCGGGTCCGTCCCAGCCCGACGACGTAGGCGTTGCCGCACCGGGCCCCCGGCTTGCCGGTGACGATCACGTCGCCCACGTCGAGGCGGGCCTTGGCTCCCACCGCCTGCACCCGCGCCGCGAGCGACGGTGGGGTGGGTGTGGAGGGGTTGGCACGCAGCCGCATCAAGACCGGCAGGGCGACCTGCCAGACGACGGTGAGCGCGGCGAACATGAGCCACGCGGGGAGCCACCACACAGGTGTCGCCCGGATCAGTGCGTACAGCGGCAGGGTCACCATCGTGCCGGCGACGATCGTCAGCGCCACGGTCCTGAGCTCCTCTGCGGCCCACCGCCGAAGGGCCCTGGCCGGGTTCGGGCCGGCACGCAGCGAGCGGGGCAGTGTGAACGGCGCCCGGGCAAGGGCCCGGGCGCCACTCACAACGGAGACGGCGACCAGGAGAGCGAAACCCCACGACGCGATACCGGTGACATCCAGCATCCGGTGGGGCAGGCGGGCGACGACGCAGATGACCAGGGCCAAGCCGGTGGCCACCGACTCCGCCGCCGGAGGAGTCGGTCGCGGCCCTTCGGGCTGCCGGCTCGTCGGGCCCGGTAGCTCGGTGTCCGGGAGCGGCTGTGCGGTCCCGGCACTGATCGTCGACATCGCCACGGTCAGGATTCCGCTCAGGCCAGGATGCCGGCGAGGAGGACGCCCACGATCGGGACCATGGCGACGACGGCGGCCAGAAGGGGACCAACGACGGGGATCAGCTTGCGCATGTGACTGCCTCCATTTGGGTTTCCCCATCGGTTGTTTCGAGGGGATTGCCGGGTTCTTGGGGCCGGCAGGAGATGTATCGGCGGGCGCGACGCCTACTGAAGGGGATTGTTGTGAGGAGTTGTTTTTTCGTGGTGAAGCATCGGACCGGCTGGTCCAGCGCTTCTCGGAAGCACCGTTACGCTGGGCGCCGTGGATGTCGACGAGGACGCGGCGGACGGCCCCCGCATCCTCGTGGTGGACGACGACGTCAACGTCCGCACCCTGCTGCGCCGGCTGCTGACGACCGAGGGCTACTCGGTCGACGAGGCGGCTGACGGCCCGGCTGCGATGGAGAAGGTGGGAGCCGTCCCGCCCGACCTGGTCCTCCTGGACATCATGATGCCGGGACAGGACGGCCTCGACGTGCTGGAAGGCATGCGGCGCACGAACGACGTGCCCGTCATCCTGCTGACCGCCAAGAGCGAGGAAGCCGACCGGGTGCTGGGCTTCCGGTACGGCGCCGACGACTACGTGGTCAAGCCGTTCTCGACCGCGGAGCTCTGTGCCCGCATTGCCGCGGTGCTGCGGCGGTCCGGAGTGGCACACGGGGCCGGTGAGCTCCGCTTCGACGGGCTCGAGATCGACCTGGCCAGGCGGGAGGTGACCGTACGGGGCCGCCCCGTCGACCTACCCGCCCGGGAGTACGAGGTGCTGGCGTTCCTGGCTTCGTCGCCGCAGCGCACGTTCACCCGTCAGGAGCTCCTTGACGAGTTGTGGCCCGCTTCGACCGAGAGGCATCCCAGCACGGTCACCGAGCACGTCGGGCGTGTCCGCCGCCGGATCGAGGAGGACCCGGAACGGCCGCGCTGGATACGCACCGTCCACGGCGTCGGCTACCGGTTCGAGCCCTGACCCCCGACCCGCCTAGGTCCGGCGGGAGTTGCCCGCCACTGTGGCCACCGCCAGGCCGGCGAGCACGAGCCCGATGGCCAACCCGAGGAGCAGGGACGACGTCTTGATCGTCGGCCCGTCCCCGCCACCCGCCTTGGGCTCGTCATGGATCACCTTGGCGAAGTAGGCGTCCTCGGTCGGCAGGTCGACCGTCCCGTTCCGGGAGTCGTTCCAGGTGACGAACGCCTCCTCGTCGGTGGACGCCACCCCGATCGGGCCCCGGGCGTCGTAGGCGGGGTTCATGGCGAAACCCTCGAACTGGTTCATGCTCCGGTCGCTGATGCGGCTGTTCCGGGCGAACGTAGCGCCCCCGTCACTCGACGAGGTGTAGAAGATGTCGAAGCAGGTCTGGTCGCGGCGGGTGGTGTTGCCGTTGCCCCCCGGGTTATAGAGGGCGTCGGTGCGGAAGTCCCACCACGCCACGTCGATTCGGCCGTTCGGGGCGATGCTGATGCCCGGGAAGAACTGGTCGTAGTTGGGCCGGCGGTTGGGATCGATGTCGTCGTTCAGCTGTATCCGTCTGCTGAAGGTCTCGCCACCGTCGGTGGACCTCATGAACCAGATGTTGCGGTCGTCCCGGGGGTTGGGTGGTCCGGTGTCGCTCTGCTCGAAGACCACGTAGAGGTCGCCCGTCTTGGCGTCGATCGCGGCCTCGGGGGTGGTGAGACAGGGGCCACAGATGACGCCACTGGTCTCGATCGTCTTCGCCTTCCACGTCTTGCCGTCGTCAGTGGACGTCGACATGAACATGCGGGATCCGGCGCCCGGCTGGCCGACGGTCGGCGGCGTTGCGGGCACCGGCGTGGGGACCCACGGCTGCGCCGCGGGGCTGGTGGAGGCGGCGCGACAGGCGTTGGCCGGCCCGGGTGGGGTCGGCAAGCCCGCCTGCGTCGGGCCGGCGGTGGTGGCCGCCGGTGGGCGCTCCTTGGTGAAGGTGTAGATGGTGCCGTCCTTGGCGACGGCGATGCCGGGCTGGTCGGAACCCTTCACGTCGGTCAACGGGAAGCTGCTCTCCAGGACGTCGGTAAGCGGCCCGAAGGTGGCGCCCCCGTCGGTGGAGACGGCCACCGTGGCCCGCTCAGACGCCTGGGACGTCGGCAGGAAGCCGCCCTGGCGACGGAATCCGACGTAGACTCGCTGCGGGTCGGTGGGGTGCACAGCCATCCGCACGTAGCCGAAGCGCTCGACGTCGCGCACCGACGTGCCGTCGGGCTTGGGGAAATCACGCTCCTCGGCCTTCCTGACGATCGTGTAGTCCCACGTGCGGCCGAGGTCCTTGCTGCGGGCGACGAACGGGTCGTTGGGCCCGGTGGAGGAGGCATTGAGGCCGGCCGTTCCGGCCAGGTAGAGAGTGCCGTCGACGCCGAACTTCGCGGCGAAGAACGAGCCGAAGTTGGGACGGACACAGGCCTTGTATCCGGGGGGCATGGCGTTGGCCGGCGACTTCGCCCAGGTTCGTCCACGGTCGAGACTCACCTGCACTTGGCAGGTCGAACTGTTGAACTCCACCTCGGGGATCACGAGGATGTTCGGATCGTCCGGGTGCACGAGCATCTGGGGCTCGGTGTGGATGCGCCCGGGGGTGATGTCGGTGGTCACCTGCACGTTGGGGGTCACCACCGGGCCCCGGGGTTGCTGGGCGGCGGCCGGCGTCACGAACGCGGCGACAAGGAAGCAACCAATGACAGCCAGAAACCCACGCCTACCCATTTGGAACCCCCCGGTCGTCGGTCGGATCCCGGCACTCTAGGTGCGGACTGCCGTTATTGACACATCCCTGGCGGCGATGGACCATGCCCGTTCGAGGTCACGGGGGTGACCGGATGGAGGCGATCGGACGGCGATGACTCGTACACGTGGAATTCGGTCGCGCGTCGGCACCGGCGGTCTGTCGGCTGCCCTCGTGGCGCTGTCGATGTTGCTCGTCGCCGGCGGAGCGGGCGCCGAGCGGCTGGCCGAGCCGGTGGTGACGCCCTCCCAACAGGTGACGAAGGAGATCCGTCCGGGCCGGGGTTACACCAACAGCCACATCCTCGTGCACCCCCAGGACTCCAACATCATGGTGATCGCCCACGCCGACTTCACCGCCACCACCTGTCTCATCCACGTCAGCCGCGATGCCGGTCGCACCTGGGCGCCGGCGCCCGCCAAACCCGTCCCGCCCCAGTACAAGGCATGCACCCGTCCGGCGTTCGGGGCCTTCATGGACGCCGATTTCGGGCCCGACGGCACCCTTTATTTCGCCACCACCGGCGGTGACAACGCCGGCGGCCGTGGTCCCACCGACGGGTACGTGGCTCGTACGACGGACCTCGGCGAGACGTGGCAGTTCTCCGTGGCCGCCAAGCCGGTCGAACGGGAGTTCACCAGGTTCGACGGCACCAAGGTAATGGCCCTCGAGCGGTTCAACTACGCCCGCGTGGCCACCCACCCAACCGACCCGAAGCGCCTCGCGGTGGGCTTCGTGGTCTCGACCGCCGAGGCGCTCACCCCCGCCCCACCGGTGCGCAGCGTCGTCTCGACGTCGACCGACGGTGGTATCACGTGGTCCAAGCCCCAGGACACCGTCGAGCAGAGCATCCCCCGCGACCAATTGGCGGGCTCGGACGCACCGGCGATGGCCATCGGCACCGACGGGGCCATCTACGCATTCACCAAGGAGCGGTCGCCCGGAGGAGGGATCACCCTACCGACACAGCCGACGAACCCGCTCCCGCTGGGCGAGCCGGCCCAGTGCCAGTCGGCCTCGGCCAACCCGGCCATCCAGCCGACGATCCCCAACCCCACGGGAACGCCGCCCAAGGCCAACGAGCCGGGCTCCGGTACACGTCTGGTCTTCTCGAAGTCCACTGACAACGGCCAGACGTGGAAGGCCACCACGATCGACGATGGAGGCCTGGCCTGCGGTGGCTGCCTGACCATCCCGGAGACGGTCATCGACCACAAGACCGGGGCCATCTACGTCGCATTCGAGCTGAGCGAGTCGTCACTGCCGACCCCCCGCGACAACCGCGACATCTTCTTCATGGGCTCCACCGACGGTGGCAACACCTGGAGCAAACGGCTCAAGGTGAACGACGACAACGACCCCAACCGGAAGCCGAACTACGACCAGTTCATCCCCGGCATCAGCGTCGCCCCCAATGGGCGAGTAGACGTCGCGTGGTACGACATGAGGACCGATGGGCTGTTCAACCCGAACGGCCGGGGCGACACCGGCCGGCGCGACCAGACCTGCTGGGACGTCTTCATGGCCTCGTCGATCGACGGCGGCCGGACGTTCGGGAAGAACGTTCGGGTCAGCGACCGGACGATGAACCAGAACTCCGGATTCGCGCTCAACCTGGCCAACGACCTCCGGGCCGCCATCGGCCTGGTGTCCACCGACACGACAACATTCGTGAGCTGGGCCGACTCCCGAAACGGCACGTTCGAGCTGCCCACGGAGGACACGTACGTGGCGGCGGTGATCCATGAGCAGGTGGCGGAGGCAGACGACGGCGGCCTCGACCTCACGTCGGTATTCCTTGGTTCGGCCGTCGGCCTGCTCCTCGCCGGTCTCGCCGTGTTCGTGGTATCCCGCCGGAGGGCCTCACCAGCGGCCGGGTAGTGGCCGGGGCCGACGAGGTTCACGGTGGCGCAGACCCGGGTGGCCGCCGAGTCTGTGCCGACCGCCCGGACCTCGCCCTGTGGGCCGCGAAACAAGCACTGCTGGATTCCACCGGTCAGCGCAACAGGGAGGTGAGACTGCTGCACCGACGGGGAGGATGTGGATGGCGAAGATGGGCCGACCTGGGATGTCAGACGAGCACAAGCGTGAGGTCTGGGACCGCTGGGCGAAGGGTCAGTCGATCAGTGAGATCGGCCGCGCCGTCGGCCGGCCGCCGGGCTCGATCTTCACGCTTCTACGAGATCGGGGTGGGTTCGTGCCACCGGAGCGGACCAGGCGACCGGAGTTCCTGAGCCTGGCTGAGCGTGAGGAGGTTTCGCGAGGCCTTGCAGCAGGTGAGCCGATCCGCGTCATCGCCCGCCGCCTTGGTCGGGCGCCGTCGACGGTCTGTCGGGAGATCAAGCGGAACAACGGACCAACGAGGTATCGGGCTGTCGACGCAGACGACCGGGCATGGCGACGGGCTCGGCGGCCCAAGAAGTGTCTCCTCGCCCAGCGCCCATCGCTCGCCCAGCTCGTTGCGGACAAAATGGCCGAGGACTGGTCACCCCAGCAGATCTCCGGCTATCTGGCCACGGTCTTCGCGCACGACCCGGCCATGCAGGTGAGCCACGAGACGATCTACAAGACGCTCTTCGTGCAGTCCAGGGGCGTCCTGGCGAAGGAGCTCCAGGGTCATCTGCGCACGCATCGACCGATCCGGCGCAGCATCCACAGCACGACCAAGGGCCTGCAGCGGTCGACGATCAAGGACCTCGTTTCCATCTCCGAGCGCCCCCATGAAGTGGAAGGCCGTGATGTCCCCGGGCACTGGGAGGGTGACCTCCTCCTCGGCCGCGGAGTCACACAGATCGCCACCGTCGTCGAGCGCTCGTCGCGATTCACGGTGTTGGTCCAACTCGAGGGACGGGACATGGCGTCGGTGGCTTCATCGCTCTCGAAGAAGATGAACGAGCTTCCGCCCGAGCTCCGGCGGTCGCTCACATGGGACCGCGGCATGGAGCTCGCCAGTCACCGCGATGTCACCACCCGGACCGGCCTCCAGGTGTTCTTCGCCGACCCGCGCAGCCCCTGGCAGCGAGGGACAAACGAAAACACCAACGGCCTTCTTCGCCAGTACTTCCCCAAGAGGACATCGCTCGCCGACATCACACAAGCCGACCTGGACCTGGTTGCCCTCAAGCTGAATACCCGCCCCCGAAAGACGCTCGCCTACGCGACGCCCGCAGCTACCCTTGACATGCTGTTGCGCTGAACCCTTGAATTCAAGCTCGCTGTTTCAGGTTCGATACGCGGCGGCGATGCAGCCGTTACGGCACCGGCCGAAGCTGCTCCCATGAGTCACAACACAACGGCGGCCCGTTCGGCGGAGCCCACCGCAATCCTGCAGATGCCAAAGCACCGGTCTCCACGCCGGCGGCCCGGACTCGGCGCCGTGGTCGCGACCGTGGCGGTGGTGGGCGCCGGCATCCTTGCCTTCAGCCGCACTGGCGAAGACACGCGCACGGTCCGGTCCGAAGACCTCGGCGCCGCCACCACCGTGACAGCCCCCGCCGCGACCACGGCACCCGCAGCCCGGGGAGGGGAATCTCCGCCCACGACCCCGGTGACGCCGACGACCCGGCTGACCGCCACGACCGTGCCCCCGCCGGCCACCACGCTTCCCGAACGGCTCAGCGCCGACTCGCGGTTGCGCCTGGACGGCGTCGGCCCGGTTCGGGTCGGCATGACGCTGAAGGAGGCCTCGGCGGCCGCTGGCGTGCCGATCCGGTTGATGGACACACCGTCGGACCCCGGGTGCCGCTA
>CADCTB010000193.1 GCA_902805665.1 uncultured Acidimicrobiales bacterium | reverse complement strand
CGCGAGGGCGCGGAGCTCCGCGACGAGCCGCCCGTTCGGCCGCCCGCTCCACATCGCCCCGTCGCGCTCGGTGTATCTCGCGTCCCACTCCGCGGCGCCCGCCTCCGGGCCCAACCGCTGCTCCCCGCTTTCGTGCTCGTGCATCCTGCGCACGGTAGACCGGCGCCGGACCGGCGAGCACCGAACCCTTACGCTCTGGCGGCGAGGACCTTCAACGGCTGGTCGGCGCACTCGTCCGTCGCGGCGGAGTCGGACCACGCAGGGCTGTCGCCCCCGAGTATGTCCGGCCGTTCTATGGGGGTCTGGCGATGCGGCTCTCTCGAGCGTGGCGCGGATGCCTGGAGCCAGGGGGGTTCCGATGGCAGGCCGAGGTAACACTCCTCAGCGCACCACTCCCGGAAGAGGTCCTCGCCCATGGCCGCGATCAGATCGGCGGTCTGACTGGCGTGCGCCCGCAGGGCGACGATCTTGCGGTCGAGCAGCTCACCGCCAAGCGACAGGTGGACGGCCAAGTCCTCCTCCGGCGTCACTCTTGGCAGACCGGCATCGAACACGGCGAAGCGCTCGTGGACCGAGCGGAACCGCGTGGCGATGCTCGCGGTGGACGTCGCCTGGAGCAGCCGGCCTCTGGCCCCGCTCACCGCCCAGGCCTGCGTCGCCCACCGCGACACCGCCCGGTGGTCGCTGTGGCCCGTCAGCCCGTCCGGCCCGAAGGTCACGACCGTGTCCGCCTGCACCTCCCGGATGAGGCGGGCGATGTGGGCGATGGGGCCGATGGGCGAGGTGACGGCACACGTGCCGTCCTCGATCCCCAGCCAGTGGTGCTCCTTGACGCCCAGGATAGCCAGCGACGCCGCTGTCTCCCGTTCCCGCACCGCAGCCAGGCGGGCAGGGGGCCAGCCCAGCGGATCGGCCGTGCCGTGCTCACCGCGGGTTGCGGTCACGCACACGACAGGGAGCCTGCGTCTGCCGCCAGGGCCATCAGCCCTCCGGCGAGGTAGGCCTCGTCGTCCGGGTGGGCCCACACGGCCAGCACCGTGCCGAGCTCGGCCACGTCGAAGCCGCCCTTCTCTCGATGCTCGGTTCGCCTCATTGCGATCACCTCCGGGGTGTCGCCGGAGCCGACCCCACCGGCTGGGGTTTCGCCCGCCGGTGGGACCACTCCGACAGTCGGTCAGGGTCGGGCTTCCACGACCAGGTTGAACGGGGTTTCGATGGCTGAGCGGACCCGGGTGAACCCCGCCTCGGTCAGCACCTCACGGAGCCGTCCCGGGCCGGCTTGTCCTCCAAGCGCGGTTGCCCCGTCCTGGGCGAGGGCGTCTGAGACGCACACCAGTGTGGAGGCGCCGTAGTAGGTCAGCCCGACGAGGTTGAGGTTGTCCTCCAGCCGATCCGCGGCCCGGGGCTCGACGAGCATGAGTGCGCCGTCGGCTGCGAGCGACTGCCGCGCCCGTCGTGCGACGGCGAAAGGGTCACCGACGTGATGGAAGGCGTCGAAGAAGGTGATCAGGTCCCATCCGGTGCCGACATCGTCGAGACCGGTCCCGACGGCGAAGGTGACCCGGTGCGCAACACCGGCCTTCGTGGCCGCATCGCGGGCCCGCAGGATCGAGCCTTGGTGGGGGTCGATGCCGTGGAACGTGGACCGGGGATAGGCCTGGGCCATGAGGATGCTCGATGTGCCGAAGCCGGCGCCGACGTCCAGGACCCGCCCGCCGCGCTCGAGCGCGGCCACCGTCGCCTCCAGCGCCGGCAGCCATTCGGTGGTCAGGCTGCGCTGGTAGAGCGGGGTGAAGAAGCGGTCGACACCGCTGAACAGCCGGGGATCCTGCTCGCTCCAGGCGACACCCTGGCCGCTGCGGAAGCCGTCGGCGATCCGGTCGGCGACGGCCCAGAAGGCGGCGATGGACTCGAAGCCTCCGGCCAGCGCCGCAGGCGAGCTTTCGTCGGCCAGCACGGCGGCGTGCTCGGCCGGCAGCGAGAAGCGCGCACTGTCGGGGTCGTACGTGAGGTACCCGGCAGCCGTCTCGGTGGCCAGCCACTCACGCAGGTACCGCTCGTGCAGTCCGGTGAGCTCGGCCAGCTCCCGGCTCGTCACGGGACCCGACCCGGCAAGAGCCGCCCACAGCCCCAGCCGGTCGCCGATGTAGGCCAACGCGCCAGCGGTCGACCTGGCCTGGTCGACGGCCACCGTCTCGGCGAAGCGCTCCACTGCCTGCCATCGAATCGTCTCCTTGCGTCGTGGTCGGTCGTGACATTCGCGACCGTTGCCACCTTCGCCCCCAGTGCTGGCACCGGGTATGCACGAAGCTGACGTGGACGTGCCAGCATTGGGGGGAGGTGGAACGTTGGCGTCCTCGCTGGAGGTAGACGTCCTCGGCCCGCTGCGGCTACGTGTCGACGGCCGTGCGGTCGACGTGCCCGGGGAGCGACGGAGCGCGCTGCTGGCCCTGCTGGCCATGGCCGGAGGCGACACGGTGAGTGTCAGCCGGATCGTGGACGCCCTCTGGGGCGACGATCCCCCGAGCGCGGCGGTGAACGCGGTCCAGAGCCACGTGTCGCGGCTGCGGCGGCACCTCGGTGGCGCGGCTGGGTGCCTTGCCAACGAGGGGACTGGCTACCGGCTGACCCTGGACAGGGGTGCCTTGGACGCGGACCGGGCAGTGACTCTCGCCGCCCAGGGACGTGCCCTCATGGCCGACGATCCCGCGGCGGCCGCCGAGCGGTTCTCCTCGGCGCTGGCTCTGTGGCGGGGGCTCGCCCTCGAGGAGTTCTCCGACGTCGAGCCGCTCGCCGCCGAGGCTGTGCGTCTGGCCGAGCTCAACAGCGCCCTGACCGACGACCTGCTCGCAGCCAGGCTGGCCACGGAACGGCCGGAAGATGTCGTGGACCTCGTCGCCCGTGCAGCCGCCGAGCATCCCTGGCGTGAATCGACTCAGAGGCTGCTCATGGTCTCGTTGGCCCGGTCGGGTCGGCGCGCCGAGGCCCTGCAGGTCGCCCACGCCTACCGCGGGCGAGGCTGAGGAGACCGGCCTGGAGCCCTCGACCGCGCTGGCGGAGCTCGAGGTGACGGTGGCCCGAGGGGAACTGGGACCGTCTCCGTCGCCCCCCACCGCCCCGGGATCCCGACTTCCCCATCCACGGACTCCTCTGGTCGGCCGCGAGGGTGAGCTCCGCCGCCTGGCCGCCTTGATGGCGACCGAGGCGTGCATCACGGTCGTGGGGCCGGGCGGGGTGGGGAAGACCCGGCTCGCCCTCGAACTGGCCCACTCCCACCTCGACGCCTTCGCTGACGGTGCGGTGTTCGTCGAGCTGGCTCCGCTCCGCCACCCCGGCGGCGTCGTGTCGCTGGTGGCTCAGATGTGCGGGGTGCGGGGCCCTGGCAACCCCCTTGACGCGCTGGTCGACTATCTCAGGGCTCGTCAGCAGTTGCTCGTCGTCGACAACTGCGAGCATGTCATCGAGGAGGCGCGGGCCCTCGGCGACGAGCTGCTGCGGTGGTGCCCTCAGCTCGTCCTCCTCCATACCAGCCGGGAGCCGACCGGTATGGCCGCGGGAGTGCGTGTTCCGGCTCGATCCTCTTGAGCTGCCGTCCGCGGCCGAGGTGCTGACCGGCGCGGCGCAGCATGCGCCTCCGGTGGCGTTGTTCGCCGACAGGGCCCGCCGGGCCGGTGCCTCCTTCGCACCCACTGCGGACAACCTCGTGGCCGTCGTCGACATCTGCCGCCGGCTGGACGGCCTGCCCCTGGCCATCGAGCTCACCGCCGGCCGTCTGGCGGGCATTGGCCTTGTCGAGTTGCAGCGGCGCATCGACCACCGGCTCGACCTGGCACCCCCGGGTCGTCGAGGCGATGACGACCGGCACCGGACCCTCAGGGCCACGATCGACTGGTCCTACCAGCTGCTCGACGTCCACGAGCAGCGGTACTTTCGTTACCTGTCGGTCTTCCCGGACCGCTTCGAGCTCGAGGCGGCCGAACACGTCGGACGGGGCTGTGGCCTGCCGGGTGACCCCGGTGCAGCGCTGAGCAGGCTGGTCGACGCCTCGATGGTCACCGCCACAGAGGCGGCGGGCTCCCTGTACTACGGGTTGCTCGACAGCATCCGGGCGTTCGGTTCCGAGGAGCTGGCCAGGAACGGGGAAGCCGAGAACGCGATGGAGCTGCTTTCCGGCTGGGTCGCCGCCTTCGTCGAGCGGGCGGCGGCGAAGCTGAGCGGCCCCGAGGAGCCGTCCTGGGCCGCCCGCCTGGTGGCGGCTCTGCCCACACTGGGCACGGCACGCCGTTTCTGGCTGGCCCGGGGAGACGCCGAGGCCGCGGCACAGCTGTCCGTGCACCTCGACGATTTCGCCCTGTGGCGTGACTACCCCGAGCCGTGGTCGTGGGCGATCGAGCTGGCCGAGGAGCCGCGTCTGCACGGCACGCCCGTCGAGTCGCTGCTGATGACGGCCGCCGGACGGGGCGCCTGGCGGCTGGGACGGCTGGAGCTGGCGCGGGAGCTCGCCGACCGGGCGCTCGCGAAGGCGACCGATGCCCGGAGTCGTGGCCGGGCCCTCGAGGTGTCCGCGGTGGTCGAGCTCTTCTGCGGGCATCACGCCGCGGCATTGGAGCAGACCCTGGAAAGCGCGCGGCTGGACGCCCACGGCGAGACGGCGACCCGCTTCGCCACCGCGGCGTTGGCTGCGGTCTACGGAGGTCAGGACGGACTGACCCAGGAGCTGCTCAACCGGGCGGACGCCCTCGCCGACTCGGCGGGCGGCCAGACGATTGGCGCCTACACGGCCTACGCCCGGGGTGAGGTTCTCGCCGAGTTGGGTGACCCTGCCGCGTCGCGGCATCTGGAACGGGCCGTCCAGCTGTCGACGGTAAGCGGTGCGTCCTTCGTCGCCGCCATCGCCGCCGTCACGCTGGCCTCCTCCGCGGCACGGAGAGGCGAACTGGTGCAGGCCTCCGCCCGCTATGTGGACGTGATCCGGTACTGGGCGCGGACCGGTAGCTGGACCCAGCAGTGGACGACCCTCCGAAACGTCGCCGAGCTCCTGGCCCAATGCGGTCGGGACGCAGACGCAGCCCTGTTGCTCGCGGCCGCTGACGCGGACCCCGATGCTCCCGCCGTCGTCGGCGCGGACGCCGCTCGGCTCTCGGCGTGCCGCCATTCCATCAACCGGCGACTCGGTGACGCGGAGATGCAAAGGCTCGGGCGTGCCGCGGGCACTCTGTCCCGAGGAGAGGTCGTACAGCTCGCCCTCGAGGCCGTCCAGTCACAGGCCGGATCGCCACCGGGCGAACGGCCTCACTAGCGCGGTCCCGGCTCACCGGCTCACCGGTGCCCAGATGGGGAGGCCCTTGGCGGACCTCCCCATCTGCGCTGCTTGACGCTTCTGGATGACCTACTGCACGGTGATCTCGGCGTACATGCCGTGGACGTGGTGCGGAGCGCCGCCTGTGACCTGGCCGGGACCGGTGGCGTTCATGAAGGCGTCGGCATTCGCGCCAGTCGGAACGTTGCAGAGCAGCAGGTAGCGGCCCGGCTCCCTCAGCGTGCCGTCGCCTTCGGCCACGACCTGCTCGCCACCTCCAGGCGGAGCGAGGAGCACCAGCGCCGGCGGTCCGGTGAACAGGCCCATGAGCTGCTGCTCCGGCAGCTTCACGAGGTCGGCGACCGGCCGACGCTCGTTGTCCGGAAGCTTCACCGCGACGAGCTCGTGCGCCTCCTGCTTCGACTGGTTGGTGAGCTTGAGGGCGGTCCCCGCCTTGACCGACGACGGCAGCCCTTCGAAGCCGTAGTCGACCGCCTTGACGGTGACGGTCTTGGAGCTGGAAGAGGACGACGACGTCGTGGAGTCGTCGCCGCAGGCGGCGGCCAGAAGTCCGAGCCCGACGGCAGCGATGGCCGCGTACCGGCGGCCCGAACGAAGCATGATCCTGCGTGCGCCGCCCATCATGCGACCTTCGCGTTCATGGCGGCGAGCATGCCGTCGAGGTCGGCCTGCTCGGGAAGACGGACAGGGCCCATGGCGGGCATGCGGCTCATCAGCTCGAGCGCCTCTCCCACCTTGGCACCGGTGATCGGCGGCGTGTGGGCGCCGGTGATGATGCGGAGGTCCGGGTCGTCGACCAGCTTGGCGACGTCCTGGGCGTACCACCGCTCATTGTCGACGATGCTGAGCCACGGCGAGAGCATCCCCTGGAACTGCGCGAAGCCCTCGGCCCAGAATCCCGGGTCCAGCTCGTCCACGTTCTCGACGAAGCTGGGCACGGGGGTGGCAAAGGCGTCGGAGGCCCAGTAGACGCCGGTGCTGGCGTCGAAGAGACCGCGCGTCGTCGGATTGTCGTACACGGGCGGGCGGGCGGCCACCAGCAGCCGGTCGCCGACGTCGAGCACGTCACCGTCGTTGATCCAACGGAAACGGGGGAGAGGGTTGTCGAGCAGCACGCCCATCCGCTCGCCGATGAAGAAGCTGGTGACGAAGACCGCGTTCGGGCAGGCCTCGAGGACCTGCTCCAGGTTCCCGTAGTGGTCGACGTCGTCGTGGCTCAGGAAGATCCAGCGGACGTCCAGCGGGTCGACGATCGAGAAGACGTCGGTCAGCCACTGCTCCCGGTTGTTCGGCGCGCCGGTGTCGACGATGACCGGCTCGGCGCCGCGGATCACGAGGGAGTTGACGTTCACCGCCACCGGCGCCATCCCTTCCCCGTGGAGTTGTTGGATGAGGAAGGCCTCCGGCGCGATCTGCAGCGGCGGATGGTGGACCGCAGGTGGCTGAGCCGGCATTGCGTCCGCCCTGACGGCCGGCAATCGTGTAGTGGGCATGGAGATCTCCTTGTCGTCCGGACTGCTTCTGGAATGGCACCCCATCGGGAACGAGGTCAGCGTCGTCCCCCGAGCTTGCGGATCGCTTGAGGTCCGCTGGTGGCCGGGATGTCAGAAAGCCCCTCGGATTCAAGTCGTGGGCAAGGGGCGTACAAGTCGGTCATGCGACCGTCTGCGGGATGGACGAGCGCGTCGTACCCCGGAGGGCGGAGGACGGAGGGGCTCTCGGGCTCACGACCCTTCTCCTGCGTCGCATGCCGGCCGGCTCCGCCGGGCGCGCTCTGGACCTGCTGGCGGCCGGAGGCGCGTCTCCTGGGGTGGATCCCGGAGCGGCGGACCAGTGCGTCTACGCCCTTGTCGACATGGCGAGCGACGACCCCGACGAACCGCTGGCCGCAGTGGTGGTCGTAGGGCCGGACGCCGGCGGGGGGGCGGAGCTCCGGGCGCTGGCGGTCTCCCCCGCCTACATCGGGAGCCGTCTCGGCGGACGGATCGTCACCGCCGTCGTCGACCAGCTCCGGACCACCGGGACCCGCCGGGTGCTGGCGGCCCCAGGCCACCATGTCGACGTAGAGCGCATCTACCGTCAAGTGGGATTTCGTCCCGTCGCGACGGGCCCTCACGCCCTAGACTCCTGGTACGAGTTGGAGTTGTGAGGTCGCCGGTCAGGGTCGGAGTCGTCCCTGCCGGCCGACCCCCGCGCTGGGGAATCTCGAGGGCATCACATGTATCTGGGAGTACTCGGCGGCCTCGAGGTCCTCTCCGATGACGGGGTTCGGATCGAGCTCCCGACTCAGAAGCTGAGGTCCCTCCTGGCGCTCCTCGTCATGGAGGTGAATCGGGTCGTCCCGGTGGACAGGATCATCGACCAGCTGTGGGGTGACCAGCCGCCGGCCACGGCCACCGGGACGCTCCAGGCCTACGTGTCGCACCTCCGGAGGTTGCTCGAGCCCGAGCGGGGACCGCGTCAGCCGGCCCGGGTCCTCGTCACCGAGTCGCCTGGGTATGTGCTGAGAGTCCCTCCCGCCAACGTCGACGCGGTTCGCTTCGCGGACCTCGTCGAGCGTGGAGAGCGGTTGCTCTCGGCCGGCTCGCCGGAAGGCGCGGACGCCGCTCTCGCCGAGGCGCTCCGCCTCTGGCGGGGGGCACCGCTCGCCGACCTCGCCGGGGAGGCGTTCATCCTCCCCGAAGTCGCCCGCCTCACCGAATTGCAGGTCCGGGCCTGGGAGCACCGTATCGACGCCTGGCTGCTGCTGGGGCGCCACGGTGCCGCCGCCGCCGAGTTGGAGCGGCTGGTGGGCGAGCATCCGTTCCGCGAGCGGTTGTGGGGCCTCTTGATGATCGCCCTGTACCGGGCGGGTCGTCAGGCGGAGGCACTTCGCGCCTACCAACAGTGCCGTCGGATCCTCCAGGAAGACCTGGGACTGGAGCCAGGGCCGGAGCTGCGACGCCTCGAACAGGCCATCCTCTCCCAGGAGCTGACTCCGGAGCTGCAGCCGGCGCCTCTGGCCGGCCGGCCCACAGTCGCCCCCGGGCCGCCGTCGCCCGAGCCCGCTCCGCCGCCGCCGCTCGCGGCCCCGTCCTCCGGGCCGTCGTCGCGCCGGGCGCCCTTGGTGGGCCGCGAGTCGCAGATGCGTTGTCTCGTCGACCGGCTCGAGGCCGCGAAAGCGGGTCATGGCGGGGTCGTCCTGGTCGAAGGCGAGCCCGGCATCGGCAAGACGCGGCTCGTGGAGGAGCTGGCCCAGCTTGCCGGGCAGGCCGGCATGGCCGTGGTCTGGAGCCGCGGCGCCGAGACCGCCGGCGCCCCGCCGTTCTGGCCGTGGATCCAGGTCCTGCAAGCCATCGGGGGCCCGGGCACCGACGGCCGGAACGTCGGTGGGTCGCCGTCCATCGCGTCCCTGCTCGGGACCGGCGTAGAGGAGGCGCTCGCCGCCACCGACCCCGCGGCGGCGCGGTTCCAGCTCTACAGCCAGGTGGTCGACCACCTGTTGCGGGCCGCGGCAGACCGTCCTCTGCTCATCGTCATCGACGACCTGCATTGGGCCGACGGCTCCTCCCAGCAGCTGCTGGAGTTCGTCGCCGGACAGACCGCGAGAACGCCGCTCCTGATCGTCGCCACATTCCGCTCGGCCCATGAGAGCGAACAGGGCCTCGAGGATCTGCTCGGGGCGCTCGCGCGCGAGCGGGGCACCGAGCGCATCCGCCTCGGCGGCCTGAGCGTGGCCGACGTGGGGCGCTACCTCGAACTCGCGGGGTCGTCGTCTTCCGACGCCGAACTGGCGTCGCGCCTGCACCGGCGCACCGAAGGCAACCCGTTCTTCCTCATCGAGCTCGTTCGTTTGCTGACCAGCGAGAAGGCGATCGAGGCCGGTGACCGGCGGGGCGACGTTCTGGAGGTGCCGGCCAGCGTCAGGGATGTGATCTACCGGCGCATGGCGCGGCTGCCGGAGGACACCCAGACCGTGCTCCGCGTCGCCGCCGTCATCGGTCGGGAGTTCGACATCGACCTGCTGGCGGCGGCGTCGGGCCTCGACGTCGAACGGTTGTTGGAGTTGCTCGAACCCGCCGTCGCCATCGGCGTTGTGGTCGACGCGCCGGACTCCTGGTCGTCGAGGTTCTCCCACGCCCTGCTTCCCGAGGCCCTCTATGCGAGCCTGACCCGCCTGAAGCGGGCCCGGATCCACCGGCGGGTGGCCGAGGCGCTCGAGGCGACGCTCAGGCCGCAGGAGAACCCGCGCCTGGAGTCCCGCGTCGACGAACTGGCCCACCACTTCCTCGCCGCCCTGCCGACCGGGACCGCCCCCAAGGCCGTGCGATACGCCCGGCTCGCCGCCGAGGTGGCGGAACGCAAGCTGGCCCACGACGAGGCGGTTCGCTACTGGCAGCGCGCGCTCGGAGCGGTCGACCCGGTCGCTGACGACTGCCGGGAACAGCGGTACGACGTCCTGCTGGGGCTCAGCCAGGCGCAGCGGCGCATCGGCGACGTCCGCGCCGCCAGGGACAACGTGGAGGAAGCGATCGCCATTGCCCACGCCCTGGGCGACAAGGAGCGGGCGGCTCGTGCCGTCGTGGTCTTCGGTGGGGTCACCCTCTGGAACTGGCGCCCGTACGGGGAGTCGGATCCGGCAATGATCTCGCTGCTGGAGGAGCTGCTCGCCGGCACGGGAACCGACCGTCCCGCCCTGCGGGCGCAGCTCCTCGGCACCTTGGGCGTCGAGCTCTACTACACCGATCAGCGCGACCGGCGCGAGGCGGCAGTCCGGGAGGCGGTGGACCTGGCTCGGCAGGTCGGCGACCCCGCGCTGTTGGGGCGCGTCTTGAACAACTGCCACATCGCCCTGTGGTCACCGGACCGGGAGGCGGAGCGGCGTGCCGTGGTGGCGGAGTCTCTCGCCCTGGTGGGTGCCGGACTGCCGCCCGAAACCGAGGTGATCGCCCGGCTGCACGGCATGTGGTCGCTTCTGCGAAGCGGCGAGGTGGGGGCCTACGAGGCGGAGCTGGCCACCAGCGAGCGGCTGGCCACCGAGCTGGGAGTGCCCGAGCTTCGCGGCCAGGTGCTTCATGGCAGGACCGGGCTGGCCATCCTGACCGGGCGCTGGGATGAAGCCGAGGCACTGTCGGCCAAGGCGATGGAGCGGCTTCCACCGACCAGCGTCTGGGGGGTGCTGTGGTGCCGGATGGTGCAGCTGTTCTGGATGAGGCGGGAGCAGGGCCGGCTCGAGGAGCTGCTGCCGGAGCTCCTAACCCTGAGCGGAGAGCCCGGCGGTGAGCCGATCCGTCCCACCGCCGTCCTGGCCCTGGCCTGCATGGGTCGTCACGACGAAGTGGCGGACAGGATCTCGGCTTGGGGATGCGCCCGGCCGTTCGACTGGTCGTGGGACTTCACCACCGCCCAGTGGTCGGAGATCTCGATCCTCACCGGCGTCCCGGACGCCGCGTCGCTGTACGACGCGCTGCTCCCTCGCGCCGACCAGGTGGTGGTGGCCGGTACGGGGGTGACCTCGTGGGGTTCGACACAGACCATCCTGGGACTCCTCGCCCGGCGTCTCGGACGGCTCGACGCGGCGCACCGCCATCTGACCGCCGCGGTCGACCACAACCGCCGCCTCGGCGCCCGACCGTTCGAAGCGCGGGCCCTGTACCACCTTGCGCGGCTCGTGACCGAGGAGCCGTCGATCGCCGGCGGCCAGGACGCTGATCAACTACTGGTTGCTGCGGCCCAGATCGCCCGCGATGTCGGCATGGACGCCCTCCTTGCCGACATCGACGCTCTCATGGCCCTCCCGGCCAGCACGCCCACAAGACAGCGGGACGGATAGCGGCGCCGGCTACGCGGGGCCACATGCACGATCGGGGGGGCGGGAATAGCGTGCCCGCTGTGGCTTCGCGGCTTCGGTTCGCCGATCTGCTCGGGGGACTTTCGATCGTGGCCGATCTGGGTTTCGGCCTTCCGCCCCAGGAGGCGATGCGCACCTGCCTGGTGTCCACCGCCTTGGCCCGGAGGATGGGGCTGGACGACGACGACGTGCGCGACGCCTTCTACGTTCCCCTCCTGATGCACGTGGGGTGCATCAGCATGGCGCACGAAACCGCCGCCGCCCTGGGCGACGACCTCGCTGTCAACCGCGCCGTAACCCTCACCGACCTCGGCGATCCCGACGACTTCGGGCGCACGCTGATTCCCGAGCTCACGCGAGGCATGACCGCGGCGGAGCGCTCACGGGTCACCGAGTATGTCCTCGCCTACGGGATCGAGCTCGGGAGGAGATACGACACCGCCAGCTGCGAGGTCGCCCGGGCCACCGCCCGGCGTATCGGGCTCCCGGAGAGCACCCAGCGGGCGCTCCACGAGGTAACGGAGTTCTGGCGTGGTGGATCGGCTCCGCAGGGGCTGGGCGGGGACCAGATCGCGGTGGCCGCAAGGGTGGCGCGGGTCGCCGCTGACGCCGTCTTCTTCGACGATGTCGGCGGTGCCGAGCGCGCTGCGGCCGCGGTCAAGCGGCGAGCGGGCGGCGTCCTCGACCCTGAGATCGTCGACACGTTCCTGGCCGACGTCGATCACCTCTTGGCCGAGGCCGGAGGCGGAACCGGCGATCCTCGTGACCGCATCCTCGAGGTCGAGCCTGAGCCGGTGCGCGAATGCAACGCCGGCGACCTGGCCCGGGTGGCCGCCGCCTTCGGCGATCTGGCCGACCTCAAGTCTCCCTACTTCCACGGCCACGCGGCAACGGTCGCCCGTCTGGCCGTGGCCGCCGGCGAACAGGTCGGCCTCGGCCCGGCGTCCCTCCACCGGCTGGAGGTCGCCGCGCTGCTCCACGACGTCGGTCGGGTAGGGATCTCCAACGCACTCTGGGAGAAGGAGGGACCGCTCACCAGGGCCGAGTGGGAGCAGGTGCGGATGCACGCCTACCACTCCGAGCGGGTGCTCGCCACGGCCGAGGCCCTGGAGCCGATGGCGGTCATCGCGGGGATGCACCACGAAAGGCTTGACGGTTCGGGGTACCACCGATGCAGCACGACGAAGGACATCGGCGTGGAGGCGCGCCTCCTGGCCGCGGCCGACACCTTCGCAGCCCTGTCGCAGCCTCGGTCCTATCGGGCCGCTTTTACGCCGACGGACGCGGCGGAGGTGCTCTCCGCTGAGGCCCGGGCCGGCCGCCTCGACCGGGACGCGGTCACGGCGGTCCTTGCCGAGGCAGCAGAGCGGAGAGGACGCCGTCCGGTCGACCTACGGCCGGCCGGGCTCACCGACCGGGAGATCCAGGTGCTGGGGCTGATGGCGCAGGGATGCTCGAACGCGGTGATCGGCGAGCGGCTCTTCGTCTCCCGTCGCACCGCGGAACACCACGTGCAGAACGTCTACACGAAGATCGGCGTGTCATCGCGTGCCGCAGCCACCCTCTTCGCCGTCCAGCACGATCTGCTGCCGAAATAGGCAGGTCTACCGATGCGGGCGCCCCTCCGTCGGCGCACGCTTCTGGCATGACAATCACGAACAGCAAAACCCACGTTGCGGTGCGGAAGGCGGGTGCCTCTGACCGGGCCACTGCCAGCGCCGTGCTCACTGCCGGCTTCCTCGACGATCCGGTCACCGAGTGGCTCGTGCCCGATCAGCGGCGCCGGGCGGAGATTGCGCCCGCGATGTTCGGCCTGTACTTCGACGCATTCCAACCTCATGGTGAGACATACCTGACCGATGACGGCGCAGGGACGGCTCTCTGGCTGCCCCCTGGCCGTGAGCTGCTCGCTCCTGATCAGCTGGAGGAGTTCGGCGTGCGCGTTCAGCAAGTCGCCGGTCCCGACGCCGGGCGCGTGTTCGAGCTCGGCGAGTTCTTCGACGCCCACGCTCCCGCCGAGCCCCATTGGCACCTGCAGCTGCTTGCCGTTCGGCCCGATCACCAGGGCCGGGGACTCGGATCGGTGCTCCTGAACGATCTCCTGTACAGGGCCGATCGGGTGGGCGATGCCGCCTATCTCGAGGCGACGACGCTCAGGAACCGAGCTCTCTATGAGCGGCACCGGTTCGAGTGCATAGGGAGGATCGTCGTGCCCGACGGCCCTCCCCTGTGGCAGATGTGGCGTTCACCGCGCTAGCGACGGGCGATCTCCTGCACCGCCCCGTACGGCGTCAAGTGCCGAGATGTCGGGCATCGACCACCCGTCGTGCTGAAACCCCGGGGCAGTCCCGTGGACGCCCCCGGTAACCTGGAGCGATGAAGAGCTACCTGGAGGCCGTCAGAGAACGGGTCGTCATCTTCGACGGCGCAACGGGGACCAACCTCCAGCGGATGGAGCTCACCGCCGACGACTTCGGCGGGCCGCAGTTCGAGGGGTGCAACGAGATCCTCGTCGACACCCGGCCGGACGCCATCGCCCAGCTGCACAACTCGTTCTTCGAGGTGGGCAGCGAGGTGGTGGAGACCAACTCCTTCGGCTCACTCTCCTACACCCTCGGCGAGTACGGCATCGCCGAGCGGGCCCACGAGCTGAACGTCAAGGCGGCCCGCATCGCCCGTGAGGTGGCGGACGGGTACGGGGGATGGGTGGCCGGCTCCATCGGTCCGGGCACCAAGTTCCCCTCCCTCGGCCAGATCCGATTCGCCGAGTTCCGTGACGCGTACGAGGTTCAGGCCCGAGGCCTGCTGGAAGGCGGCGTCGACCTGCTGCTGGTCGAGACGGTCTTCGACCTGCTCCAAGCCAAGGCGGCCCTCATCGCCTGCCGTCGGGCCATGGCCGCGGTGGGCCGCGAGGTGCCGCTGCAGGTCCAGGTGACGATCGAGCTCACGGGCCGCATGCTCCCTGGCACCGAAATCGGCGCCGCCCTCGTGGCTCTCGACGCCCTCCGTCCCGACGTCATCGGCATCAACTGCGCCACCGGGCCCACCGAGATGCACGAGCACCTCAGGCACCTGTCCCAGCACTGCCGGGTGCCGATCTCCTGCCTGCCCAACGCCGGCCTGCCGTCGGTGGTCGACGGCAAGATGCACTACGACCTGACGCCCGACCAGCTGGCCGAGCACCACGCCCGGTTCGTGTCCGAGCTGGGGGTGAGCGTGATCGGCGGTTGCTGCGGCTCGGGGCCTGAGCACCTGAAGGCCGTCGTCGACCGCTGCCGTGACCTGGAGCCGGCCCGCCGCAATCCGGTCCACGAGGCGGGGGCGGCGTCGATCTACTCGTCGGTGCCCTTTCACCAGGACACCTCGTTCCTGGTGGTGGGGGAGCGCACCAACGCCAACGGGTCCAAGAAGTTCCGCGACGCCATGCTGGCCAGCGACTGGGACACCTGCGTGGCCATGGCCCGCGACCAGGTGAAGGAGGGCGCCCACGTCCTCGACGTGTGTGTCGACTACACCGGCGAGGACGGCGTGTCCGACATGGACGAGATCGCCGTGCGCTTCGCCACCGCGGCCAGCATCCCCCTGATGCTCGACTCGACCGAGCCGCCGGTCATCGAGGCCGGCCTGCAATGGATCGGCGGTAAAGCCGTCCTCAACTCGGTCAACCTGGAGGACGGCGACGCCCCCGGCACCCGGCTCGACCGCTTCCTCTCCCTGGCCCGCGAGTACGGCGCCGCGGTGGTCTGCACCTGTATCGACCAGGAGGGCCAGGCCCGCACGGCGGACTGGAAGGTGCGGGCGGCCAAGGCCATCCACGACCTTGCCGTGAACCGCTACGGCCTCGAGCCGGGAGACCTGCTCTTCGACGCGCTGGCCCTCCCGCTGTCCACCGGCATGGAGGAGAGCCGGCGGGACGGCATCGAGACCATCGAGGGGATCCGGCGCATCAAGGCCGAGCTGCCCGGCGTCCACACCATCCTCGGCCTGTCCAACGTCTCCTTCGGGCTGACGCCGGCCGCCCGTCACGTCCTCAACTCGGTGTTCCTCCACGAGTGCGTGGAGGCCGGGCTCGACGCGGCCATCGTCCACGCGGCGCGCATCATGCCGCTGTCGAAGATCCCCGAGCGCCAGCTCGAGGTCTGCCTCGACCTCATCTACGACCGCCGGACCGACGGCTACGACCCCCTGCAGGAGCTGCTCGGACTGTTCGAGGGCGTGACCTCGGCCACGCTGGTCAAGGAGGACCGCAGCGGCTGGGCGGTCGAGGACCGGCTGAAGCAGCGGATCATCGACGGTGACCGCGACGGCCTCACCGACGAGCTCGACGAGGCCCTCGCCACGTCGCCTGCGCTGACCATCGTGAACGACATGCTGCTGGCCGGCATGAAGGTGGTCGGTGACCTGTTCGGGTCGGGCCAGATGCAGCTCCCGTTCGTCCTCCAGTCGGCCGAGGCCATGAAGGCGGCCGTCGCCTACCTGGAGCCCCACATGGAGAAGTCCGACCAGGGCGGCAAGGGCCGTATCGTCCTGGCCACCGTCAAGGGCGACGTCCATGACATCGGCAAGAACCTCGTCGACATCATCCTCACCAACAACGGCTACGAGGTGCACAACCTCGGCATCAAGGTGGCCCTGGCCGAGATGCTGGCCAAGGCCGAAGAGGTCAAGGCCGACGCCATCGGCATGAGCGGGCTGCTGGTCAAGAGCACGCTCATCATGCGGGAGAACCTCGAGGAGCTGAACCGGCGCGGCCTGGCCGACGAGGTGCCGGTGATCCTGGGCGGCGCGGCCTTGACCCGCCGCTACGTCGAGCGCGACCTGCGCGAGGTCTACGACGGCCGGGTGTTCTACGGCAAGGACGCCTTCGAGGGCCTCCGGACCATGGACCAGCTGATGGAGATGAAGAAGTCGGGCGTCGAAGACCCCGACTTCGGACGGGTGCCGCTCGGCCGGGTCGTGGTCAAGGAGGAGGCGGCTGCGCCCGTCGACCTGCCTGCGCGTTCGCCTGCGGTGGAGACCGACAACCGGGTGTTCGTGCCACCGTTCCTCGGGTCGCGTGTGGTCAAGGGCGTCGCCATCGACGAGCTCGTGGGCTACCTCAACGAGACCGCACTGTTCCGCAACCAGTGGCAGTTCCGGCCGGAGAAGGGCGAGAACGACGCCGACTTCAAGACCCGCATCCGGCCGAGGCTGCGCGAGGAGCTGGCCAAGGCCACCGCGGCCGGGTTGCTGGTGCCCCAGGTGGTCTACGGCTACTACCCGGCCAACGGCGACGGCAACGACGTGGTGATCTGGAAGGACGAGACGGCCACGTCGGAGTGGCTGCGCTTCTCGTTCCCGCGGGAGGGCAAGGACCCGTGGCGCTGCATCGCCGACTTCTTCCGGCCGGTCGCCTCCGGGGAGATCGACTACGCCGCGTTCTCCATCGTCACCATCGGATCCCGGGTGTCGGAGGCCACGGCCAAGCTCTTCGCCGAGGACCGCTACACCGAGTACCTGATGCTCCACGGTCTCGGCGTGGAGATGGCCGAGGCGCTTGCCGAGTACTGGCACCGGCGGATGCGGGAGGAATGGGGCTTCGCCGACGAGGACGGCCGCCTGGTCGACATGCTCGTCCGCCAGGGCTACCGCGGCGGTCGCTACTCCTGGGGCTATCCGGCCTGTCCCGACCTCGAGGACAACCTCAAGGTGGCCGAGCTGCTCGAAGCCGACCGCATCGGCGTGGGCGTGAGCGAGGACTTCCAGTACGTCCCCGAGCAGACCACGTCGGCCATCATCTGCCACCACCCCAAGGCGAAGTACTTCGTCGCCCGTTGAGCGGGCGCCATGTACTTCGTCGCCCGCTGCTGCCCACCCGTTCTCTGCACTGAAAGGGTACGTTTCCGGCGCTTTTCAGTGTCCAGAACGAAGGGCTAGAGGATCGGGAGCCCGAAGGTCGGGCTGCTGACCTGGGTGAGGTCGAGCGAGCCGGCGTCGCCGACCAGTTCCACGAAGGAAGGGTCGGCGGCGAGGGCGGAGACCGGGCGCGCCCTCAGCTCCGTTCCGGCGATGATCACCCCCACCAGGTCGGCGCCGGCGAAGAGGGCGGCGCCCTTCAGGCCCTCGCCCGCCACCCGGCTGGTGGAAGAGGCCTTGACCTCCCCGTCGGGGAGAAGGTGGCCGAAGAACTGCTCGGCGTCGCGGAACCACTCCGGCTTGCCCGGCGCCGGTGGGAAGCCCAGCGCGGCCACCGCCACCGGTCCCCGGCCCGAGACATGGCCCCACCGGAGGGCACGCGGCGGCGAAGGGACGGCGGATGGGTCGTCGAACTCGAGAATGGCCACGTCGCCCGACGCCGCGGCCCACACCTGCGAGGCCGAACACCAGACCGCGGTGCTCGCCGGGCGGACATCGGTGGAACCGCGCCGGCCGGCAACGCCACCGGCGGTCAGCACGAGGCCGTCTGCGATCAGGTAGCCGGAACAGACGCCACCGGTCGCGGACGTCTGCGAGTGAACCTCCACGACCCTGGCCCGCTCGATGCCCATCGCCGGGGAGATCGTAGATCGACGGGGCCGCTCATGCCGGTGAGGGCCGGCTGACCGACCGGGCCAGCACCGTGCCGAGGTCCCCCATGATCTGCGACCACACGGCCTCGGTCTCGGCCTCACGGGAGCCGGACGTCAGCTCGTCGGGCTCGTCGACGGAGAGCCGGATGGCGGCGCCCCGGCCGTCGGCGATGACCTCCCAGGTCACGTAGGTGGTGGGCTGGTCCGGTCCCGCCGTGAGTGTGTAGGAGAGCCGGGTGGGCTCGGCAGCAGCGAGCACTTCTCCCTGAAGGGTGAGGGCGGGCGCAGCGGCCGGCCCCGACACCGAGAAGGCGACAGGGGAGCCGGTCCGCCACATCGACCGGGCTGCGAGGCCGGAGAGGTACTCCGCGGTCAGCTCGGGCGTGGTCAGCACCGCCCACACCCTCTGGGGGGTGGCCTCAGTGACCAGATCGAAGACGTAGGTCATCACGCACTTCCCCGGGTCACGCGGCGGCGGTCTGGGCCGGCGCGGTGAACTGGGCGATCAGCGCCTCGAGCTGGGCCTGGCCGGGAAGGGGCGCGGCCGGCATGTCCGGCAGCTGGGCCAGCATGTCCAGGGCGGTGCCGATCTGGTCACCTCGTAGCGCGGGGCCGTGGGCGTTGGCCACCACGGCGGCGCCCAAGGACCGGACCCGGTCGAGGTGGGACCCGTAGCGGCTGCTGTCGAGCCAGCGGTGCCAGGGGCTGAGCATGCGGTTCATCTGCAGGAACCCGGCCTGGTAGAAGTCCGGAGGGAGCTCGGCGACATCGGTGACCTCGGTGGGGACGGGCGTGCCGAAGCTGTCAACACCCCAGTAGACGCCGGTGCGGGTGTCGAGCAGGCCGCGGGTCGTGGGGCTGTCGAAGGTCGGCGGGACGACGGCCAGCAGGTCCCTGTCGGCCACCGAGAAGCGGTCACCGTCGTTGACGACCAGGACCCGGTCGAGGGGCAGCAGGTAGTCGGCGGCCATGCGCTCGACGGTGAACATGTTGGTGACGAGGGTGGCGCGTGGGCACAGGTCGAGCACCTCGCGGAGGTTGCCGACGTGGTCGGTGTCGTCGTGGGAGAGGAACACGTAGCGCACGTCCCCGGGGTCGACGATGGAGAAGACGTCTGCCATCCAGTCGTCGCGGGCGACGGCGGGGCCGGTGTCGACGATGACCGCCTCCGGACCGGCGATCAACATGGAGTTGACGTACACGGCGGCAGGGCCCAGGCCTTCGCCGAAGAGCTGGCGGATGACGTAGGTGTCGGGGGCGACGAGCTCGGGCTGGCAGCGGCGGTTGACTTTCATCACGGCGGGTCTCCTTGTCGGGAGGTCGGTTGTCACCGCCATTTCTCGCCCTCCGACGCTTGCACCCTGGTTGCGTCCGACTTGAAGACCGCTTGCAAGTCGGCCGCAGATCCTCCTAGGGCACGTACCGGCGCCCGTCGTCGGCGCTCTTGATCTCGACGGTCCGCCCCGGCGCCCCCGTCGGGACGATGCCGCCCCAGACCACCATCTCCCGGCCGGTCCAGATGTCGGAGGCGACGAAGCGTCCGGTCCAGGCGGGCAGGGGGCGCCAGCTGTCGGTTTCCGGGGCGTAGGCCGCACCGTCGGCCAGGTAGGTGTTGAACGTGCCCGTCGTGCCGCCCCAGATCAGCAGTTCCCGCCCCGTCCAGACATGGGTCGCGCCGACCCTGCTCCGGAGCGACGTCGAGGCGAGGGGCCGCCAGCTGTTGGCGGCCGGGTCGTACGCAGCTCCGTCGTTGAAGACCTGGGCCCAGTCCTCCCCGCCCCAGTAGAGGATCTCCTTGCCCGTCCAGTCGCCCTCGACGAAGCGGGCGGCCATGGGCGTCTGCGCTACGGGCCTCCACGCGTCGGCGGTTGGGTCGTAGGCCGCGCCGTCGCCGAACGCCTCGTCGCTGGTGCCTCCGCCGAAGACGACGACTTCCTTGCCGGTGGAGACCAGCGACACCCGCTCCCGGGCCGACAGGGAGACCGGCGGCAGCATTCGCCACCGGTCGGCGGCCGGGTCGTACGCCGCGCCGTCGGCGAAGAACCGGGTCTCCACGATGTTGCGCCCTCCCCAGACGACGAACTCCCGCCCCGTCCACACGCCTGTCGTCCGCCGGGCGGACAGGGGGGACGGGGGGATCGGCCGCCAGCTGTCGGTGGCCGGGTCATAGGCCGCGCCGTCGCCGAATACCTGCGTGGTGCCGACGCCTCCGCCCCAGACCAGCACCTCCTTGCCGGTCCAGGCCCATGCCGTTCCGGTTCTGGCCGCCAGTGGCGCCTGGGCGATCTGCCGCCACGTGTCGGCCGCAGGGTCGTACGCGCCGCCGTCGGCCAGGGGCTCCACGTTGTCGAACTGGCACGGGTTGGCCTTGCAGAGCCCTCCGCCCCAGACGACCATCTCCTTGCCGGTCCACACGGTGGCCGCAGGACTTCGACCGGAGATGGGCGCCGGCTTCATGTCCTGCCAGCTGCCGGTGGCGGCCTGCTGCTCCCGTTCCGAGCCCCCCCCACTGCAGGCGGACAGAGCGGTCGAGACGAGGAGCAGCAAGGCGGCGACGGCCGTCCGGATCCTGAGTTCCACGTCGCCATCTTGGTGCCTGTGCCGTACGGTCGTAGCGTGCGCCCGAGAGCCTGGCTGTTCCGGGCGGTCACCGCAGTGCACCGGGCCGTCTTCCGGCTGACCCGAGGGCGGCTGCTGGGCCGGGCCGGTGGCATGCCGGTCGTGGTCCTCACCACCATGGGTCATCGGAGTGGGCGGAAACGGCGGACGATGCTCACTGCGCCGGTGGTCGACGGAGAACGGGTCGTCCTGGTTGCGTCCTACGGTGGCCACAGCCACAACCCGCATTGGTTCCAGAACCTGCTGATCCGCCCCGAGGTGGGCGTGACCGTGGGCGGGAAGCCGGAGCGGCGGATGCGGGCCAGGGTGGCTGACCGCACCGAGCGGGCGGAGCTGTGGCCGCGGGTGGTCAGTGCCTATCCCGGCTACGACCGCTATCAGCAGAAGACGGATCGCCTGATCCCCCTCGTCGTGGTCGAGCCGTACCCGGGTGGCGGTCAGCGGTCCGGCGATTGACCGATGCCCAGGGGCCCCGTATATTTTGAGCAGTTGATCAAATCGACTGATCGGAGCAACTGCAGTGGCAAAGTCCGGACCGAACGGGGCCATCGCCCGCTCCATCCGTGAGGGCACCCGGTCGCGCATCGTCGAGGCTGCCGTCCAGACGATCAAGGAGCGTGGCTTCGCGGCCACCAGCGCCCGGGCCATCGCCGCGACTGGCGGGTTCAACCAGGCGCTGGTCTTCTACCACTTCGGCAGCGTGAACGACCTGCTGATCGCCGCCCTCGACCACACCAGCGCGGTGAGGATGGCCCGCTACCAGGCCGCCATCGACTCGGTCGACACCCTGCCCGAGCTCCTGGCCGTGGCCAGCGAGGCGTACCAGGAGGACCTGGCCGGAGGCCACATCAAGGTGCTGGCCGAGATGATCGCCGGCGCCTCGGCCATGCCGGAGCTCGGCCCGGAGATCGCGGCCCGCATGCAGCCGTGGATCACCCTGACCGAGGAGGCGGTGGTCCGCGTCATGGCCGGGTCGAGCCTGGCGCCGCTGGTGCCGACCCGCGACCTGGCCTTCGCCATCGTGTCGCTCTACCTCGGCGCAGCCATGCTCACCCACCTCATGGGGGATGCGACGCCGGCCGAGTCGTTGTTCCGCACCGGGGCCAAGGTGGGCCCGCTGCTGGAGCTGGTGACGCTGCGGAACGGCGCGTCGGCCGGCTGAGCACTAGGCCAGGACGGCCCGGGCGACCAGGTCGGTGCCGAAGGCGGTGAGAATGGCCAGGTAGAGCAGGCCGGTGGCCGCCATCACCGCTGAGTACGCCTTCTCCTTGAGGGCGGCGTGGGTGACGGCGGTGAGGATCAGGGTGGCGATGGCGCAGGCCACCCAGAACCAGCCGAGGGTGCCGTCCCAGCCGTCGTCCACCGCGCCGGACAGGACCGACAGCATCCCTGTCGGCCACAGGAGCAGGCCCACCTCCAGCGGCCAGGTGAGGGCCAGCCAGCGGTTCAGCTCCGTGAGCGGGCCACGGCCCAGGCCGGGCTGGACCAGGTACCAGTGCCCGAGGAGCATGGCGTCGGAGACCGCGCCCAGGAAGAGCGCCCCGGCCAGGGTGCGGGCCACGGCCAGCCAGTCGGGACCGCCGGCGGCCATTCCCGCCGACACGAGCCCGATCAGGCCGATGACCGGGGCCACGACGTCCAGCGCCGGAGGGAACTCGCGGACGGGGACCGGGCCGGGGTCGGCGACGGTATCCGGCGCCGGTCGGCCCGCCATGACCGCCACCCGGTTGGCCTTGCGCTCCTTGCGGGCCCGCTCGCCGGCGACACCCGCCTTGCGGCGCACGATGGAGACCGCCAGGGCGACGGTGGAGGCGGCGACCACCCCTAGCGCGCACGCATCGCGGACCGGAACGGCCTCGAGCAGCAGTCCCGCCGCGGCCGCGCCGAGGGCCAGGACGGCATAGACCGCCCGCAGGAGCCAGCCGTAGCCGATCCCGACTTCCCGACGCCGGGTGGTGACCCACAGGAACAGGAGGCCGCCGGTCGCCCACTGGAGGAGGACGGTGGCGGCGTCGAGGCGGATCACCCGGCGAGTTTCGCATAGGGTTTCAAAAACGGACCGGCACGGAACAGACTGCAGGGAAGGCTCAAGGTCGCCACCGCGACGGTCGAGAATTCATTGGGGCAGAGTTTTTTCGAGCCGGAAGGAGCGGTCAGGTGTTGAACGGCGCGTTGGAAATTGCGGCCTACTGCTCATTGGCAGTGGCGATGTCGCTCCTGTTGATCCGGCTCTTCTGGGCCAAGCTGGCGCCGAAGGTGGAGGTCCGGCGCTTCCGCCACCGCCTGGGCAAGTTCGACAACGTGCTGGCCACCTGGGCCGACGAGTTCAAGGCCCAGGACGAGGGCAAGCGCCACGAGCAGCGTCACCCCGAGCACACCGAGGACTGACAGTGCGCCTTCGGCGCACGTAACTGCTTGGTCCGGCCTCACCGGCCGGGCTCATCGCTGTTCCGCCGACCCAAGCCTCGCTGCGCTCGGACGGCTCGGCGGCGAGACGCTGCGCCCTTCGGGCTTGCGTCTCGGACCCCACGGGCCACCGCCCTAGCCGCGGGCCCGCTCGGGTCTCGGATCCCCACGGGCCGCTGCCGTAGCCACGGGCCCAGCTTGGGTCTCGGACCCCACGGGGCGCTGCCGTAGCCACGGGCCGGGTTCCGTCCGGGGCGAAGTCCCGGCCTGCCGCTGCCGTTGCCACTGCCGGGTTCTTCGTCCGGAACGAAGTCCCGGACTGTTTTAAACCAGGCCGACGCTGTGGGCGCCGTCTACCAGGACGGTGCTCCCGCTGATGAACTTGGCGGGTTCGGAGCAGAGGAAGGCGACGACTCGCCCGAAGTCGGCGGGGTCGCCAAGGGGGCCTCGGGGCAGGGCGATGGCCTTCATGCGTTCTGTCGCGTGCGATCCCGGGCAGGCCAGGTTCAGGGTGATCCCGTCGTCGAAGAGGTCGCCGGCCGCGGTCTTGGCCCAGGCCCAGAGGCCGGTGCGGGCGGTGTTCGACAGCGCCAGCGTCGGGATCGGCTGCTTGATCGACGACGAGGTGATCAGGCAGATCCGCCCCCAGCCCTGCTGACGCAGGTGGGGCACCGCCTCCCGGACCAGCCGGACGGAGGTGAGCAGGTTGGCGTTGACCGCCGCTTCCAGTTGGGCGTCGTCGACGTCGAGGGACCGGCCGGCGGGGGGCCCGCCGGCGTTTGCGACCACGATGTCGAGCCGGCCGAAGCGCTCGACGGCGGCCGCCACGAGTGAGGCCGGCACGGCGGGGTCGGTCACGTCGGCCGGGACGGCGAGGGCCTCGGTGTACGAGCCGAGCTCGGCCTCGGCGTCGGCCAGCGCTTCAGCTCCTCGGGCGCAGATGACCACCTTGGCGCCCTCCTGAGCCAGGGCGACGGCGGAGGCCCGACCCAAGCCCTTGGAGGCGGCGGTGACGAGCGCCACCCGTCCGGTGACTCCCAGGTCCACTACGACTCGACGACGGCCAGGGCGTGGTCGGCCCGGTTGAGCGAATCGGGCCCGGCGTCGGTGGCCACCACGATGTCCTCGATGCGGGCGCCCCAGCGACCGTCGATGTAGATGCCGGGCTCGACCGAGAAGGCGTGACCGGCCACCAGCGGCTCCCGGTTGCCGCTCACCAGGTAGGGGTCCTCGTGCTCTTCGAGCCCGATCCCATGGCCGGTGCGGTGGATGAAGTGGGGCCCGTAGCCGGCGTCGGCGATCAGGTCCCTGGCCACCCCGTCGACCGCCTCGCAGCGCGTGCCCACCCGAGCGGCGTCGACGGCAGCGGCCTGGGCTCCGGCCAGCACGGCGTACAGGTCGCGGAACTCCGTGGGCGGGTCGCCGGTGAAGACCGTGCGGGTGATGTCGGAGCAGTAGCCGTCCATGGCGCCGCCGAAGTCGCAGACTACCGACTCGCCGGCACCGATCGTACGGGCGCCCGGGTCGTGATGGGGACTGGCGGCATTGGGCCCGCTGGCGACGATGGCGAAGTTCACCGAGTCGTGGCCCTCGTCGACCAGGAGCCGGCCCAGCTCTCGGGAGACGTCGGCCTCCGACCGGCCCAGGAGGGGGATCTGGCCGGTCACCAGCGCGGTGGCGACCCGGTCGGCCGCCGCCGCCGCCCGGCGCAGCGCCGCCACCTCGTCACTGTCCTTCACCGCCCGCAGCGGGCTGGTGACCCGGGACGCGGTCATCCACGTCGACCGGGGCAGGTTGGCCTGGAGGGCGAGCAGGAACGTGGCCCACGTGCGATCGGAGATGGCCAGCCGCCGGCGGGACCGGCCCACGACCCCGGTCACGATCTCCACCGGGTCCTCCGTCTCGGCCCAGGGCCGGATCGAGAACAGCTCCGGGTGGGGCTCGACCCGCGCCGCCTCGAGCCGGGGCACGATGAGGACGGCCTCGCTCTCGAGCGGAAGGATCAGCATGGTCAGCCGCTCCAGGGGCATCGCCGTGTAGCCGGTGAGCCACGGCAGGTCGGCGCCGAGGGAGAGGAGCAGGGTGTCGACGCCGAGCGCACGCATCTGCGCCCGCACCGCGTCGATGCGGGCGCCGAGTGCTTCGGGTGCGTGCTCCACGCCGGTAGGGTACCCACGCAACAGACGACGAGAGGAGCCCTTGTGCGCGGGACACGCAGGTTCGGATGGCTGGCGACAGCGGCAATTGCCGCGGGCCTCGTGGTGGGCAGCGGCCCGGCGGGGGCTGCCTCGCTCTTCGTGGAGTCCCGGGGCGAGCTCTCCGATTACGCCCCCACGACCCACAACGCCACCGATGGCGCCACGGCGGACCTGTGGGCCGTCGCCGCCGGCGGCAGCACCACCTTCTTCCTGTTCCTCAGTGGGCTCGACCCCGAGGCGGCCGGGACCACCTACGGCGTCCACGTCCACGTCGGCCCGTGCGTTGCCGGCGCCCCGTTGACCTCAGGCCCGCACTACAACACCGGTGGGACGCCCAGCCCCGAGACCGAGGTGTGGCTGGACTTCACCGTGCTGCCGGGCGGCTACGGGTTCGCGGTGACGACGGTGCCGTTCACGATCGAGCCCGGCGACGCCAAGTCCATCGTCGTCCACGCCGATCCCACCCAGGCGGGTGGCTCCACGCCGGGCGCTGCGGGTGGCCGCCAGGCGTGCCTCCCGGTGGAGTTCTAGCCGGGGGCCGGTATCGCCCCGGCTGCCGCCTGGCGGGCGTGGTAGCTCGAGCGGGTGAGCGGCGAGGCCTCGACGTGGGCGAAGCCGAGGGCCCGGCCCGCTTCGGCCATGCGATCGAACTCCTCCGGCGTCCACCACCGGTCCACCGGCAGGTGGTCGGCGGAGGGGCGCAGGTACTGGCCCAGGGTGAGGATGGACACACCGACCCGCTGGAGGTCGGCCATGGCCGCCAGCACCTCGTCGTCGGTCTCTCCCAGGCCGAGGATGAGGCCGGACTTGGTGACCAGCCCGGCGGCCGCGGCCCGGGCCAGCACCGAGAGGCTGCGGGCGTAGGACGCGGAGGGCCGCACATGGCGCTGCAGGCGGGCGACGGTCTCCAGGTTGTGGTTCAGGACGTCGGGCCGGGCCTCAAAGATGATCTGTAGCGATTCTGGATCGCCCTTGCAGTCGGGGATGAGCACCTCGACCGCAGTGCCCGGGCACCGACGCCGGACGGCCCGGATCGACTCGGCGAAACCCTCGGCGCCGCCGTCGGGAAGGTCGTCGCGCGCCACCGCGGTGATCACCGCATGGGCAAGGCCCATGTCGGCCACCGCCTCGGCCAACCGCTCGGGCTCGGCCGGGTCGACCGGCATGGGCCTGCTGGTGTCCACCTGGCAGAACCCGCACGCCCGGGTGCACTGCTCGCCGTTGATCATGAACGTGGCCGTGCCGTCCCGCCAGCACTCGTAGATGTTGGGGCAGCCGGCCTCTTCACACACGGTGACGAGCTTGAGGCTGCGCATGGTGCTCTTCACCTGGCGGTAGCCCGTCCCCAGGTCGACCTTCACCCGTAGCCACTCGGGCTTGCGGGTGGCCACGGGCATGCCGGTGGAGCTCTCCCGCTCCCAGGACACGTCGACCCGCTCCACCCCGCCGTCGCCCCAGCGCTCAGCCCCGGCCTCGATCACCGCGTCGACCACGCCGCGCATGGCGACGGTGATCCCTTCGGCGGCCAGGGAGGTGACGCCCTTGTCGTCGATGCCGCACGGCACGATGCGGTCGAACCACGACAGGTCGGGGTCGACGTTCAGCGCGAAGCCGTGCATGGTCCTGCCCCGCGAACGGCGCACGCCGATGGCGCAGATCTTCCTCGGGCGCCGGCCGTCGGGATCGGCCCAGACCCCCGGCGAGCCCTCGATCCGTCCGAGGCCGGGAAGGCCGAGGCCGGCGCAGGCGTCGATCACCAGCTGCTCGACCGAGCGGACGTGGTCCCTCGGCGACTCGGTGGTCGACACGATGGGGTAGCCCACCAGCTGACCGGGCCCGTGCCAGGTGACGTCGCCCCCGCGGTCGGTGGCCACTACGTCGGCCCCCAGCTCGGCCGCCGGCACCCGCAGGTGGTCCAGCGCGCCCCGCAGTCCCACCGTGTAGACGGGGTGGTGCTCCATGAGGAGCAGGTAGGAATCGGTGGTGCCGCGGAACAGGGCGCGCTGCAGGGCGTGGGCGTCGCCGAAGCGCACCCGACCCAGCCACCGGGCCCGCAACGGGGCTTCTGTCGCCGTCGCCGGTTCGGCGAGGCTCACAGCTCCTGCGACCAGTCCCGGGTCTCGAGGATGTCGCGGCACCGGGCCAGGAACGCCGACGCATAGGCGCCGTCGAAGGCCCGATGGTCGAAGCTCAGAGCCAGCGTGCCCACCGGGTGGATGGCGATGGCGTCGCTGCCGTCGGGCAGCTCCACGACCACCGGGCGCTTCTTCACGCCGTCGGTGGACAGGATCGCCACCTGCGGCTGGTTGATGACCGCGGCGGTGAAGAACGTGCCGTAGCCGCCCGGGTTGGTGATGGTGAACGTGCTGCCCGAGATCTCGTCGGCGTTGAGCTTCTTGCTACGGGCCCGACCGGCCAGGTCGGCGATCTCCCGGGCGATCGACCGCATGCGCTTGCCGTCGGCGTCGTGGACCACGGGGACGATGAGGCCCTCGAAGTTGATGTCCACCGCGATGCCGAGGTGGACGGCCCGGTGGACGATGAGCTCGTTGTCGCCGACGGAGGCGTTGACGTGGGGGAAGTCGCGGATGGCGTCGACCACCGCCCGGGACACGAAGGGCAGGTACGTGAGGGAGAACCCCTCCTCCGCCTTGAAGGCCGTCTTCTGGGCCAGGCGGACCCGGTCGACGGCGTCGAAGTCGACCTCCATGGCGATCAGCACGTGGGCCGAGGTGGCCTGCGAACGGACCATGTGCTCGGCCGTGCGCTTGCGGATGTTGGTGAAGGGGATGACCTCGTCGGCCCCGGCCCGGGCCTTGGGGGTGACGGCCGCCGGCGGGGCGGGCGCAGTGGGGCGGGCGGCGGCCGGCTTGGGCGCGCCGGCGCGGCTTCCGCCCTTGTCCAGGTGGGCCATCACGTCGTTGCGGGTCACTCGGCCCTCGATGCCGGTGCCCTGGATGTCGTCGACGTCGAGGTCGTTCTCGGCCAGCAGGCGCCGGACCAGGGGCGACAGGACCCGCCGCCCGCCGGCGGCGGGGGCGGCGGGCTCAGCCCTGGGCCGGGGTGCCGGCGCCGGGTCGGGATCGGGATCCATCTGGGGTTCGGGCTCGGGCACGACCTCCCGGATTTCGTCCTCCTGCGTCGCGTCCTCGGCCTCGGGCTCGGCCTCGGGCGCCGCCGCGGGCTCGGGCTCCTCAGACTCGGGCTTCTCGGGCGCCGCCTTCCCGTTGGCCGACGGCGGCGCGTCGTCTATCACCGCCAGCCTGGCCCCCACGTCGACCGTCTCGCCCTCCTCGACGAGGATCTCCTTGAGGTAGCCGGCCGACGCGGCGGGCACTTCTGAGTCGACCTTGTCGGTGGACACCTCGAAGAGGGGCTCGTCCTCGGCCACCTGGTCGCCGACCTTCTTGAACCACCGGGTGATGGTTCCCTCGGTGACCGTCTCGCCGAGTTGCGGCATGGTGATATCGGCCATCAGCCGTGCAGACCTCTTCCAGTGAGGGTCAGGACCGTCTCGCCGAAGGTCTCGGACAACGTCGGATGCGGATGGATGAGCTGGCCCATGTCGTCGGGCGTGGCCTCCCAGTTGAGCGACAGCCAGCCTTCGCCGAGCTGCTCGGTGACCCAGGGGCCGACCATGTGGACGCCCAGGATGGGGCCGGCCTTCCCGTCGGGCCGCTTCTCGGCGATGACCTTCACCAGGCCCTCGGCCTCACCGATGATCAGGGCCCGGCTGTTGGCGTTGAACGAGTGCTTGGACACGGTGACGTCGTGACCGGCGTCCCGTGCCGCCTGCTCGGTCATGCCGGCGAACGCCACCTCCGGATGGCAGTAGATGCACCACGGGACCTTGCCGTAGTCGACCGGCTCGAGCGCCTCGCCGAGCATGTCCCGGACGGCGACGATGGCCTCGGCGAAGCCCACGTGGGCCAGCTGGGGGGTGGCCACGACGTCGCCCACGGCGTAGACCCCGTCCTCCGCGGTGCGCTGGTGGTTGTCGACCGTGATGAACCCCTTCTCGTCGACCTCCACCTTGGTGTCCTCCAGACCGAGCCCATCGGTGAGCGGCCGCCGGCCCACCGACACCACCACGGTGTCGACGGTGACCGACTCGCCGTCGGCCAACCGCACGGTGACCTGTCCGTTGGACTGCTCCTGGCCCTCGACCGTCACCCCGGTGCGCACCGTCATGCCCCGGCGCTTGAACGACTTGACCACCACGTCGACCACGTCCGCGTCACAACCGGGAAGGAGCTTGGGCAGGGCCTCGAGCAGGGTCACGTCGCAGCCCAGGTCGCTCAGCATGGAAGCGAACTCACAGCCGATGGCCCCGCCACCGATCACCGCAGCCGAGGCCGGCAGCGTGTCGAGCTCGAGCACGTGGTCAGAGGTGAGGATCTTCGACCCGTCCGGCTCGAACCCGGGGATGGTGCGGGGCACGGAGCCGGTGGCCAGCACGACGTGGCGCCCGTGCAGCTGGGTGCCGGCCTCATCGTCGACGGTCACGACATGGTCGGCGCCGAGGCGACCGGTGCCGACGAACGTCTTGATCTTGCGCCTCTTCATCAGGCCCTGGAGGCCCTTCCACAGCTGGTCGACCACCTTCTGCTTGCGGGCCCGGGAGATGCCGAGGTCGAGCAGGGGCTGGTCGGCCTGGACGCCGAACTCCTTGGCCCCGGACACCGTGCGGAAGACCGACGCCGTTTCGAGGTAGTGCTTGGCCGGGATGCATCCCCGGTGCAGGCAGGTGCCGCCCACCTTGTCCTTCTCCACCAGGGCGACCGACATGCCGGCCCCCGACGCGTACAGGGCGGCCGCGTACCCGCCCGGGCCACCACCGACTACCACAAGGTCGAACTCCTCGGCCATGGCCCGAGCCTACCGGCGACGGACCACGTAACCGCTCCCGCTAGACCTGTTGCCCGCCGGTCGTGACGCAGGGCTGGTTGAACGTGCGGTACCGGTTGCCGAACCAGACATTCGCATCGCAGTTCGGGTTCCCGTCCTTGAGGTCGAAGCTCGGCCCGAAGACGGGACTCGGGATGAAGGGCAGCGCACCGTTGCCGACCGCCAGGTTGTTGACGATCCGGTTGTTGGTCGCCCCTGGGAAGGCGGCGAGAGGCGGCCGGATGTCGATCCCGCTGTCGGCGTTGTTCACCACCTGGTTGTTCTCCACCACGTTCCTGGTGGACCGGGTGAAGACGATGATCCCGCTGCCCCGGCGAGCCGTGGTGCGGTAGAACCCGTTCCCCTCGACCTGGTTGTTCCGGACGATGTTGTCGGCTGTGTCGGCGAACAGCGCGATGCCGTCCAGCCCGTTGCGGGCCACCCGGTTGTTCTCGAATGTGTTGAAGACCGCGTCGTTCTCCACCCGGATGCCGTCGTTGTCCGTGTCCGTCGGTGTCGACCGGTTGCGTCCGATGATGTTGCCGGTGATGGAGTTGCCGGAGATGACGTTGTCCCGGGCCACGCCGCGCACGCCTGGGTGGTCACTGTCCCGGCGGGAGTAGAGGCCGACGCCGGAGAAGGGGCCGTTGTTGTGCACCAGGTTGTTGACGATGCTGTTCGACTGGGAGGACATGATGGCGATGCCGTCGCCCCCGATGGCTCCGAGGCCGCCGATGTTGTCGCGGGCGGTCATGCCCCTCACCGTGTTGCCCGATCCCCCGTCGATGGCCACACCGATGTCGAAGGCGCTGACCGTGCCGTTCATGACGGTCACCCCGCTCCGGTTGAGCAGGTAGACGCCGGCTCCGTCTCGACCGCCCGACGTGCCGGAGACCTGGTGGCCGTTGAGGTCGAGCGTGATGCCGTCGGCCCCGATGACGACGCCGTGGTTCGGGCAGGGCCCCAGGTCGTTCTCGAGGATGGTGTCCTGGGTGATGGTCTGGCCGCACGTCAGGATGGCGGCCTGTGCGGGGCCGGTCAGGGCCAGCCCGGCCAGGACGGTCATGACCGCCACCACGAGAGACCTGCCGCTGCTGCGTCCCATGCCGCCTCCTCTGGTTCCCGCCCCGCTGTCAGGCGGACAATAGCCTCGCGTCAGGTTCCGATGACGACCCTGCTCGCTACCTGGCGGCCAGCGTGATCTGGGCGGCGAAGGCCACCAGGATGGCGAGCCCGGCCACCATGGCCAGGATGATCAGCGTGCGGGTCTTCATGACCCTCCAGCCGAGTGGCGGGGGAAGCGCCTCACTCCGGGTCCCTCGGCAACGGCTTGCGGCCGGGGAAGCCCTCCGAGGGCAGGTGCCAGAAGCCGAGGTCCCCTTCGTCGAGGCGCCAGCAGAGGAAGTACACGACGCCGTCGGCGCCCTTGGCGTGGAAGTCGAGAAGTCCGGTCATGGCGTCGCGGAAGATGATGTCACCGGCCTGCATCTCCTCCAGCGCCTCCTGGGCGTCGAGGATGGGCGCCCGGCTCCCGTTCGTGGAGCCGGCCTCGCCCGCCCGCAGCTTGGCCGCGTGACGGATGGTCTCGGCCAGCTCCCGGACCCGGGGAAGGTAGGCCCGGGCCTCGCTGACGGTCCAGTAGCGCACCCACGTAAGGTAGGTCGGGATGCATGACCCCCTCGTGATCGCCGGCCGTGAGTTCGGGAGCCGCCTGTTCCTCGGCACCGGGAAGTTCCCGTCCAACGCCGCCCTTGCCGCGGCCATCGTCTCCTCGGGCACCGAGATGGTGACCGTCGCCCTCCGCCGGATCGACACCACTGCGGAAGAGGACATCCTCGACGCCGTGGATCCCGGCAAGGTCCTGCTGCTCACCAACACCAGTGGGGCCGACGACGCCGAGGAGGCCGTGCGCCTGGCCCGGCTGGCCCGCAGCGGTGGCTATCCCACCTGGATCAAGCTCGAGATCACCCCCGAGCCCCGCTACCTGTTGCCCGACGGGGTGGAGACGTTGAAGGCGGCCGAGATCCTGTGCGCCGAGGGCTTCACCGTGCTCCCGTACGTCAACGCCGACCCGGTCCTCTGCAAGCGCCTGGAAGAGGTGGGCTGCGCCACCGTCATGCCCCTCGGCTCCTGGATCGGGTCGAACCAGGGGCTGCGGACCAAGGCCGCCCTGGAGATCATCATCGAGCAGTCGTTCGTGCCCGTGGTGGTCGACGCCGGCATCGGCGCCCCGTCGCAGGCCGCCGAGGCCATGGAGATGGGGGCGGGCGCGGTGCTGGTCAACACCGCCATCGGCACCGCCGGCGACCCTGCGGCCATGGCCGACGCCTTCCGCATGGCGGTCGTGGCCGGACGGCAGGCCTTCCGGTCGGGGCTCCCGGGGGTGGGCCGGGCGGCGGAGGCGTCGTCACCGCTCACCGGCTTCCTGAATTGAGCACGACGCCTGTCGCCCTCGACTCCCGGCCGGACGGGGTGCCGGAGCACTCCGCGGCGGCGGACTTCCTGGCCACGGACCTCACCGGGGCTCTGGCCCTGGCCGCCACGGCCACAGCTGCCGACGTCGACCGGGCGCTACGGGCCACCCGCCGATCTCTGGCCGACCTGGGCGCCCTGCTCTCGCCGGCAGCGGCCGGCCGCTTGGAGGACATGGCCGCCCTGGCCCACGCCGCGAGCGTCCGCCGCTTCGGCCGGGTGGTGCGGCTGTTCGCCCCGCTGTACCTGTCGAACGAGTGCGTCTCCACGTGCACGTACTGCGGGTTCTCGTCGGGCAACGAGATCGCCCGCCGCACGCTGTCGCCCGCCGAGGTGGCGGCCGAAGCCCGCACGCTCACCGAGCGCGGGTTCCGTCACCTGCTCCTCGTGGCCGGGGAGCACGCCCGGATCATCTCCAAGGACTACCTGGTCGAGTGCGTCAGCGCGCTGGCCGCCGACGTGCCGTCGGTGTCCCTGGAGACCCAGGTCTGGGACACGGCCACGTACCGGCGGCTGGTGGAGGCCGGTTGCGAGGGGCTGGTGGTCTACCAGGAGGTCTACGACCGCGACACCTACGCCGCCGTCCACCTGAAGGGGAAGAAGCGCAACTACGACTGGCGCCTGGCCGCGCCCGACCGGGCGGCCGAGGCGGGCATGCGGTCGCTGTCCCTGGGCGCCCTGCTCGGCCTGGAGCCGGACTGGCGGTCCGACGTCGTGGCCGTGGCCGCGCACGCGTCGGCCCTGCTCCGGCGCTGGTGGCGGTGCGAGGTGGCCGTCTCTCTGCCGCGGATGCGCCCGGCCGCCGGCGACTTCGAGCCGGCTCGTCCGGTGACCGACCGGGAGTACGTGCAGATCCTCTGCGCCCTGCGCCTGGCCCTGCCCGACGTGGGGATCACCCTGTCGACCCGCGAGTCCCCGGCCTTCCGGGACGCGGCCTTCAAGCTCGGCGTGACCCAGATGTCGGCCGGCTCGCAGACGGAGCCCGGCGGTTACGCCGAGCCCGGTGGGGCCGAGCCGCAGTTCGAGGTGAGCGACACCCGGTCCCCGGCCGAGGTGGCCGCCGCTCTGCGCGCTGCCGGGTACGACCCGGTCTGGAAGGACACCATCGGTGCACGTGTCTCCGACGCCTACCCGGCGCAGTCCCGGCACTGATCGCCGCCGTCTTCCTCGCTCTCGGCCTCGGACTGTTCGCGGCCCAGCCGGCGCCCATCGCCGCCCCCGTACCGCCGAACTGGGAGCGCTGGGTGTCGTTGCCGGACGTGGTCGATGTGGTCGGGCCCCGACCGGACGGGACGCTGGTGGCCGCCGCCGGCGGCCGGCTCTTCCTCGTCCGCCCCGACGGCGGGACCCCGACTCCCTTCGGCTCGTACTCGACCGACCCGGGGCCTGAGAGCTACATCGCCATGGCCCCCGGTCTCGACGTGCCCGGGGCCGGCTGCCGGTTCGAGGCCGGCGAGATCTACGCCCTCGAGCTGGGGACTCCGCCACAGGCGGTGATGCGGGTGACGATCGACGGCCAGGCCTCCCGCTTCATCGAGCCACCCCCGGTCGACGTGCTGACGGGCATCGCTTTCGACGCCACCGGCCGGTTCGGCAACCAGCTGCTGGTGGCCGGTCGCCGAGGCAGGAACACGGTCCTTTTCTCCATCGACTGCAGGGGGCGGCTGAAGACGCTGACCGAGCGGGCCCCGCTCATTGAAGGCGGCATGGAGGTTGCGCCCCAGCTGTTCGGCGAGCACGGCGGCGACCTCATCGGAGCGGACGAGAGCTCCGGCGACGTGGTCTTCATCCGCTTCGACGGCACCAGCGGAGTGCTCATCAGGCCCGAGCTCCCCGCCGGCCCGGACATCGGCGTGGGGAGCGTCGGGTTCACGCCCCCCGGGTTCATCGGTCGGGGCGGGACCGCGTACGTGGCCGACCGTCGCGGCGCCATCTGGCGGGTGACGGCCGACGCGTTCAGCCAGGTGCGTATCGACGAGAACGACCTCATCGCGACCACGGAGGCGGGGGGGCGCACCGTCGTCGTCCGCTGCCGGGCGACGTGCCGGACGTTCCCGTTCGGCGACGCCTCGGGCGCCCAGATCGAGGGCCACGTCACCGTCGTGCTCGGGCCCCCGCCGCCTCCGATACCCCGGGCCGGGTCCATGGGTGTCGCGGTGCTCGCCGTCGTCACCACCGTGCTGGTGGCCGGTGGGTTCATCCTGTTCTTCATCCACAATCGGAGAAAGGTGCGAATCTTGGAACCAGACCGGCCCTAGCCGTCGTCCCATCTCCAGCCGAGCCCCCTGGAGGTTGACGATGCGCAGGACCCTGCTGGCCCCCGTGATCGGACTGGTTGTCACCGTGTTGGGCGCGGGCCCGGCCCTGGCTTGCGGCGGCCTGATCGGCCGCAACGGGTCGGTGAACCTGGTCCGCACCACCACGCTCGCCGCCTGGCACGACGGGGTGGAGCACTACGTGACCTCGTTCCAGTTCGCCGGCTCGGGAGGGGAGTTCGGCTCGATCATCCCGTTGCCCGACGTCCCCACCAGCGTGGAGCGAGGCGGCGACTGGACCCTGCAGCGGCTGGTTCGTGAGGTCACGCCGCAGCTGACCGGCCGGGCCACATCGGTGGCGAACTCGGGCGTCGCCCTGAGTGCCCCGGCTGTCGTGCTCCTCGAGACCCGCATCGACGCCCTCGACATCACCGTGCTCCAGGGCGGCGGCCAGGCGGTCGGGGAGTGGGCCACCAAGAACGGCTTCCTGCTCACTCCCGACACGCCCGAGGTGCTCGACTTCTACGCCCGGCGGAGCCCCATCTTCCTGGCGGCCCGGTTCGACGGCGACGCCGCCCGCCAGAAGGGCGTGGCCGTGGGCGACGGCACGCCGGTGCACATCACCATCCCCACGCCGAACCCCTGGGTGCCGCTGCGCATCCTCGGCGTGGGCCGGCAAGCCGCCGAGCGCATCAACGCCGACGTCTTCCTGCTGACCGACAGGCGTCCCACGCTCCTTCCGGGCGACACCGCTCCCGGGCTCACGCTCGACCGCCAGGAGCCGGCATCCAGTCGCCTGCTCACCGACCTGCGCACCGACAAGGGCATGGAGTGGGTGCCGGAGTCGATGTGGTTGAGCTATCTCAAGGTCGACGCCCTGCCCGCCCAGCTCACCTACGACCTGGCCGTCGACGCCACTGGCGCCGGCACGCCGTCGAGGGAAGCGGCCGGGCTCGAGGTCGCCCAACCCGGTCCGGCGGCAGTCGCCGGCGGCGACATGGCCGAACCGGGCGCGGCGGTCCTGCCCTGGGCGCTGGCGGGTGCGGTCGGGATGGTCGCGGTCGCCGGAGGCGTGCTGGTGGCCCGCCGGCGATGAAGCTGCTCGGCGGGGTCCTCGTGGCCGCGGGCCTGGTCCTGTCCGGGTGCTCGGCCGGCCCGTCGAAGCGCACGGTGGAGCTCACGGTGCACCACTCCCAGTTCTCCGTGGGGGAGCTCCGGGTGCGCCCGGGCGAGACCGTCCGGTTCGTCCTGCGCAACACCGACCCGATTCCCCATGAGCTCATCGTGGGCGACCAGTCGGTGCAGGACGTCCACGAGGCGGGGACCGAGGCGCACCACGCCCACCGGCCGGGCGAGGTGTCTGTCGCTCCGGGGAAGACCGCGGTCACCACGTACCGGTTCGGCTCCGCGGGAGGCCGGCTGCTGTTCGGCTGCCATCTGCCCGGCCACTGGGCCTACGGCATGAAGGGCACGATCGTCGTCGGGTAGCCCCAGATGGCGGGCGTGTTCACCAGGTCTGAACGAGGTCGACCAGCTCCGGTAGTCGGCGGATGCGGGCGTCGGGCTCGATGCCCTCGATCTCCGGGGCCACCGGGTTCGGACGCAGGACGGTGCGCATGCCCGTGGACCGGGCGCCGGAGATGTCGTCCCACGGACGGTCGCCGACGAACACCGCCTGCTGCGGCTCGACGCAGAGCGCATCGGCCGCGGCGAGGAACGCGGAGGGGTGCGGCTTCTGGAACGGCATCTCGCTGGTGTAGAGGCGGGCGTCGATGAGGTCCACCAGGCCGTCCCGCTCGAGGAAGCGCTCGTGGAAGGGGCGGGGCCAGTGGGTGTTGGAGAGCATGCCGATCCTCAGCCCCCTGGCCCGCAGCGCAGTCAGGGCGCCTGCTGCGTCCGGGTCGTGGCGGATGTGGGGGGTCCAGGCGTCGAGATGACGGATCGCCGCCTCCTCGAGCAGCGCCTCGGCGACGTCGAGCTCCAGCTCCCGGGCCGCGGTGGCCAGGAGGTCGGCCAGGGTGGCGCTGCGCTGGTGGCTCGACGTCGTCGCCCAGAAGTCGGCCTCCACCCGGACGAGCCGGGTCGCGATCTCATCCTCGTGGTCGGGGTCGAGATGCCGGGCCGCCAGTCGCCAGGCGTCGACCAGTTCGGCGTCGACGAACTCCGACAGCGTCCCGCCCCAATCGAAGATGACGGCACGGATCGTCATGGCCGGCATTGCTACCACCAGCCGGCGGACGTGCTCTGACGTGCGGTCGTCAGGAGCTGAAGTTGGCGTTCTTGGAGATGCCGCACAAGAAGTCGTGGAACTGCTTGCCCTGCACACCCAGGGGCACGATCTGGTTGACCTTCTTGAGACCTTCCAGGACCTCGCCGCTGGCGCAGCGGGCGTGGACGCGCTCGGCGCCGAGCCAGAGCCAGTCCTCGTTGTTCACGATGTAGGTGAATTCCATGTCTGTTGTCACCTCCTCCATGAGCGGGGTGGGGGGCCGGGTGAATATGTCGGCGATGCGGGGGACCCGTGCCGTAGCGGCGACCTCGATGGGCTGGGCGTGCCACCGCTCACTCTTGATGGGGAAGCACAGCTGAAGCTCCTCGGCCATGGCGTGCACCTTGGACAGGGCCCGATCGGCGGGCCCGCCGTCGTCGGTGAGGAAGTCCACGGCGATGGCGAAGGGGCACCCGGGCAAGCCGTCGCCGAACTCGTGCCAGCTCGATCCGGGAGGATTGGCCGGGTTGCCGGTGCCGTTCTGGAACGCTTCGAACAATTGGGCCTGTCGTACGGTGCTCCGAGCTCCGGAGAGGATCGAGGCGCCGGTCCTGGCGCAGGCCTTCTCGACGCGTGCCCGGAAGATCGGGTGTAGGTGCTCCAAGTCCGCCGCCATCGCAGTCCTCCGTTCCTTCGCCGTTGGCTTTCCTCGATGAGGCACTAGAACGAGCCCGGTGACCGGCGAGAAATACATCGCCGGGGACGCCCCGACCGCTGCCGGCCGGCGTCGTGACCGTTAGCGGGGTTGCGCGCTGCCTGTGTCCGGACGCCAGCCGCCTCCGCCCGGTGTCAGCATCCGCAGCACGTCACCGGCGTGCATCCGGATGGTGCACTTGTCGGGGAGGCGCTCGGCGCGGCTCTCGTCTCCATGAGGCAGGAGCCAGTTCTCGCCGGGCGATCCGGGGCCACCGCCTTCGAGGCCCCAGGGCCGGCTGACGCGGCGCTCGGTGATCAGCGACACGGTGACGTCCTCGAGCATCTCGAGGTCCCTCTCCACGCCCTCGCCGCCCGGCGCCGTTCCTTCGCCCCCGCTGCCGGCCCGCAACCGGTACCGGCGTACCCGCATGGCGAAGGACCGTTCGAGCGCCTCGACCGGCGTGTTCTGGGTGTTCGTCATGCCGGTCTGGACGCCGCTCATCCCCGCCCGGCCCGGGCGACCGCCCTGGCCGCCGGCGACGGTCTCGTAGTACACCCAGCCCTCGCCACCGATGAGGGTGTTGTTCATCGTGCCCTGGTTGGCGGCGCCGACTCGGCCCGGGCAGGCCAGGGCGAGGGCCCCGAGGCACACGTCGGCCACCCGCTGGCTGACCTCGACGTTGCCCGCGCCGACCGCCGCAGGCGGCACCGCGGCGACGATCGACCCGGGCGGGGCGACGACCCGTACCGGTCGCATGGCCCCGCCGTTGGCCGGGATCGTCGGGTCGGCCGCGGAGCGGAGGGCGAAGGACACACAGCTCAGGGTCACCGCCTCCACCGCGTTCACGTTGCCGGGCCGCTGGGGGTCGGTGCCGGTGAAGTCGAAGGTGGCCTCGTCGCCGGCGATCGTGAGGCTCAGGGCGATGCGAGCGGGGCGCTGCTGGTCGGGCTCGGGACCGCAGGAGTCCATCTGGTCCTCGAAGGTCCAGGTGCCGTCGCCCACGTCGGCCAGCGCAGCCCGCATCCGACGTTCGCCGTAGCCGGTTATCTCGTCCAGGGGCGCGCCGGCGAACTCGGCAAGGCGAGCCACGCCAACCACGTTCGCTCCCCGCTGGGCGTCCAGGTCGCCGCGGCGCTCGTCGGGCGTGCGGGAGTTGGCACACAGGATGGCTTCGACCGCGTCAGTGAGGAGCACGGGCGGGATGCGCAGCCCCTCCTGGTACACCTCGGTGGCGGCGGCGGGGATGGACCCCGGCGCCATGCCGCCCACGTCGGCATGGTGGGCCCGGTTCGCCGCCCACCCCACCAGCCGCCCGTCCACGAAGCAGGGAGCGACCAGCGTGAGGTCGTTGAGGTGGGTGCCGCCGGCGAAGGGGTCGTTCAGGACGACCTGGTCGCCCGGGCGGATGCTGTCCCCGAAGACCTCGAGCGCGGCCTGGACCGACGCCGGCATCGACCCGAGGTGCACCGGGATGTGCTCGGCCTGGACCAGGAGCTCGCCCTCGGGAGTGAACAGGGCGGCCGAGCAGTCGGCCCGCTCCTTGATGTTGGGGCTGAACGACGCCCGGCGGAGGACGGCGCCCATCTCCTCGGCGACCCCCGTCAGGCGGGAGATCAGGATCTGCAACGCAGCCGGGCTCAGCGTGGTGCTCACCGGCTGATCACGAAGCTGCCGTCGGGGCCGACGTCGGCCGCCCAGCCCTCCGGTATCCAGATGGTGCAGTCCGGCTCCGCCACCACGCACGGGCCCCGCGCCCGGCGGCGGTCCACCGGCGGCAGGTCCTCCGGCCGGACGACCGGGGGCGTCCGGGCCGACGCCCGGAGGGCGATGACCTCCACGGGCGCGCCGGGGCGCGAATACCCGTTGCGGCGGACGTGCTCGTCGGCGAAATCCTGAACCGTCGCCACCGACAGCTCGTGGCTCTGGCCGGCGTACCGGCAGTCCACCGACGTGGTCACCTCCGCCCCCTCGCCCACCAGCGCCGCGGCCCGGCCGGCCAGCTCGGACAGCGCCTCGTCCAGCCCGGCGACGTCGCCAGGCGTCGGCCAGGAGCGGACCAGGTCCCGCTGGCGCGGTGCGCACAGCAACCCGACCGCGGACAGCACGCCGGCCCGGGGCGGCACGACCACCGCGGCCATGCCGAGGGCCTCGGCCAGGGCGCATGCGTGCAGCGGTCCTGCGCCACCGAAGGCCACCAGGGCGAGCGCCGACGGGTCGACGCCGCGCTCCACCGACACCGCCCGCAGGGCCCGCTCCATCGCCGCGTCGACGACGGCCACCACCCCTTCAGCGCTGGCGCCGGCGCCGGCCAGCGCGGCTCTCGCCGCGTCGACGTCGAGCACGCCCAGGCCCGGAAAGCTGGCGTCGGCGGGGATGCGGCGGAGCACGAGGTCCGCGTCGGTCACGGTCGGGCGCGTGCCGCCCCGGCCGTAGCAGGCGGGCCCCGGCTCGGCCCCGGCGCTCTCGGGGCCGACCACGAGCGCGCCGCCCGGGTCGATGCGGGCGATGGACCCGCCACCGGCGCCGATCGTGTGGATGTCGAGGGAGGGGAGGCGGATGGGAAAGCCGGCGGCGCGACGGCCCGCCGCAGGCTCCGGCACGCCGTCCTGCACGAGACAGACGTCGGTGCTCGTTCCGCCCATGTCGAAGGTGATCGCCCCTTCGAAGCCGGCAGCCACGGCTGCGGCTGACCCGGCGATCACCCCGCCGGCCGGCCCTGACAGCAACAGGGCGACGGGCAGGTCGGCGGCGTCGCCGGTGGGGATGAGGCCGCCGGCGGAGGTCATGACCAGCACCTCCTCAGCGAGGCTGCTGAGGCCGCGCAGGTACGTGCGGCAGCGGGGCCGGAGGTAGGCGTTGACCACGGTGGTCACGGTGCGCTCGTACTCCCGGAACTCCGGTGACACCTGGTGGGATGCCGACACGTCGTGCCCCGATGCGGAGAGGGCCCCCGCCACCGCCTGCTCGTGGGCCGGGTCGAGGTCGGCATGCAGCAGGCAGACCGCCACCGCCTCCACGCCTTCCGGTATCGGGGGCGGCGCCCCGACCGGCTCGATCTCGCGGCCGGTTGCGTCGAGCCGGCCGTCGACCTCGAGGCGCAGGTCGCGCCGGACCAGGGGCTCCGGCCGGTCGGCCCAGATGTCGTAGAGCGACGGACGGTCCTGGCGGGCGATCTCGATGACGTCCGCGAAACCGGTGGTCGTGACGAGGGCGACCGTGGCCCCTCGGCGCTCGAGCAGGGCGTTGGTGGCCACCGTCGTGCCGTGGGCCAGTAGCTCCGGGCGTAGCCCCTCCAGGCCTTCGGCGACGGCCCGGCCGGGGTCGTCGGGCGTCGACAGCACCTTTGCGATGCGCCCGTCGGCCATGACCACGTCGGTGAACGTCCCACCGGTATCCACCCCGCAGCGCACGGAGGCGACACTATGGCCAACGTGGCCGACGACGACACCGTGGACTGCGACGCCGGCTCCCGTGGCTGACCTGTCGCGCGCCGAACCGCCCGAGCCCGTGGGCCGGACACCGTGGCGCATCCCCGACCCTTCCAGCGCGGATTCCGACGCGGGCGGCGTGGTGGGCTTCGGCGCGGATCTCAAGCCGTCGACGCTCGTCGACGCCTACCGGCGCGGCATCTTCCCGTGGCCGCATCCCGGCGTCGCCGTCCCCTGGTTCTCGCCAGATCCCCGGGCCGTCCTGCCGCTCGACGGCCTCCGGGTCTCCCGGTCGCTGCGCCAGCGCCTGCGGCGGTGCGGGTGGTCGTCGACCGTGGATGCCGCCTTCGAGGCGGTCGTCGACGGGTGCGCGCACCGGCCGGGCGGAGAGGGGACCTGGATCGGCCGCGACATGCGCCAGGCCTATGCCCGGCTGCGGCGCCTGGGATGGGCCCACAGCGTGGAGGTCTGGGACGGTGGCGAGCTGGTGGGCGGCCTGTACGGCGTGGCCGTCGGCGGCTGCTTCACTGGCGAGTCGATGTTCCACCGGGCCACCGACGCGTCCAAGGTCGCCCTCGTCGACCTGGTCGCCCGCTGGGCCGAGGCCGGCGGCGCCTTCATCGACGTGCAGCTGCCCACGCCCCACCTGACGTCGCTCGGGGCGGTCGAGATGGACCGAGCCGAGTTCCTCCAGAGGCTGGAAGCGGTTCGAGACCGGCACGTGCCGGTCGTCCTCGACCGGCTCCCCGTCAGCCGGCTGGCACCGGCGTGACGACGACGGTGGAGACGGAGCGGCTCCGGCTGCGGCCGTGGGAGCCGGACGACCTCGATGCGTTGGCGGCGGTCTTCGCCGAGCCCGACTTCTGGTGGTACCCGTTCGGCCGGGGCTTGACCCGGGAGGAGACGGAGCGGTTCGTCCAGCGCCAGATCGACCATTGGGCCACCCATGGGTTCGGGATGTGGGCGGCGGAGTCCAGGGACGACGCTCAGCTCATCGGCTACGTCGGCCTGGCCATCCCCACCTGGCTCCCCGAGGTGCTTCCCGCCGTCGAGGTCGGCTGGCGGCTCCGCCCGGATCACTGGGGACGCGGCCTGGCCACCGAGGGCGGCCGAGCCAGCCTGCGCTACGGCTTCGAGGAGCTCGGGCTCGATCGCATCGTCAGCATCTTCGTGCCCGACAACGTGGCGTCCGGCCGGGTCATGGCCAAGCTCGGGATGACGACGGTCTCCACGACGACAGACCCCGGAAGTGGCGCTCCGGTGGAAGTTCGGGAGATCACGCGGGACGCGTGGCGGGCGGCTCAGGCGTAGAAGTCGACAAGGCCGGCGACGGCGGCCAGCACGACCAGAATGGGTACGGCGACGAGGGCGACGGCGGTGAGCAGCCAGAAGGACGGGACCACCAACTGGGCGACTGTGCCCCAGGAGCCGGCGACGTCGCCGTAGTCGCTCAGCACCCCGCGTACCGACCGCATGGCCTGCAGCGTGCCGCCCTCCGGGCGCTCGGGCCGCGCTCCGCCACGGAGCTCGGCCACCCGCCTCGTCGTCACGCCGGTGAGCTTGTCAGGCAGCTCCACCAGGTCGTGGAGGGCCGAGCGAACGTTGAACAACCAGGCGGGGGCGGCGACGCAGAGGAGGAGGACCAACAGCGACGCCAGCGTGCCCTGCCACCACTCGTCGACCCGGTCACCAGCCGTGACCCACCAGAGCACGAGGCCGGCACCACCGCCGATCAGGGCGGCTTTCGTGGCCAGCCGGGCCAGCCAGCACGCGGCGCCCTCGACCCGCGCCACCACGCCGGCGAGCGCCTCCAGGCGGGGATCCGGCATCACCTCTTCTAGCGCACGCGCCGGCGCTCCGGCGGTAGCGTCCGGGAATGTTGCGTCGACTGGTCATAGCCGGGCTCGCTGCCGTCCTCCTGACGGCCTGCACCTCCGACGACGAACCGTCCTCCGCGCCGACCACATTCGCCGATTTCGACACCACCACGACCTCCGCCCTCCCGACGACGGCGGTGATCGGGCGTGCGC
>CADCTB010000192.1 GCA_902805665.1 uncultured Acidimicrobiales bacterium | reverse complement strand
CGGCGACCCCGGCCGGTACTCGGGCGGGAATTACTCTTGGCGCCGATGGCCCACGCCCCCGAGGACACCCTCGCTGTCTGGGCGGCGGAGGACCCGGGCGCGGTGGCGGTGATCGAGGCGGGTGCGGTCACGACCCGCGCCGAGCTCAACGCCGAGGTCAACCGCATCGCCGGAGGACTGGCGGCGTTGGGCGTGACGGCGGACGACCGGGTGGCGTGGTCCGGACCGAACAGCAGCTCGGTGGTCATAGCCATGCACGCGTGCCGCAAGCTGGGCGTGGTGGCAGTGCCGATCTCCTACCGGTTCACCGCCGAGGAGTGGCGCCACGTGCTCTCCGACAGCGAGGCCGCGGTACTCCTGGTCGACGGCGCCTATGCGGCGACCGTCTCCTCCCTCCTCCCGGATCTGCCCACCGTGCGCCACGCGGTGACGTTCGGCGGCCGAGCGCCGGGCATGTGTCCATGGGACGAGGTGGCGGCTCTCGGCTCGGTGGAGGAGCCCCCGCTGCCGGCCCGCCCCGGCAGGACGATGATGTACACGTCCGGGACGACGGGACGGCCGAAGGGCGCCATCCGGGGGCCGGCCCACCCGGCGTTGCGCACGGCGATGATGGCCGAGCTCGACTTCGGCGACGCGGAGGTGCACCTCGTCACCGGTCCGCTCTACCACGCCGGCCCTCACGCCTTCGCCCTGCTGGCCCACCTCACCGGCGGCACCGTCGTGGTCACCCGCTCGTTCGACCCGGCCGAGTGGATCCGCCTGGTTGCCGAGCACCGCGTCACCTCGGCGTTCCTGGCCCCCATCCACCTCCAGCGCATCGTGTCGCTGCCCGGTGATCTGCTGGCGTCTGCCGACGTGTCTTCGCTCCGAACGGTGATCGTCAACGCCGCTCCTGTCCCCTTCGCCCTCAAGCAGGAGGTCGTGGCCACGCTGGGGGACGGTTTCCTCTACGAGGTCTACGGGTCGACCGAGCTGGGGATCGCCACCGTGCTGCGACCGGAGGACCAGCTGCGCAAGCCGGGCTCCTGCGGGCGGGCCTACGGCGGTATCGGGCTCAGGGTGGTCGGCACCGACGGGGCCGACATGGCGGCCGGCGAGGCCGGGGAGCTGTTCGTGCGGACCCCGCAGGCCTTCGAGGGGTACCACGGTGGCGCCGAGCCGCTGGACGAGCTGCCGGGCGGCGACGGGTGGAGGTCGGTGGGCGACATCGGCTGGCTCGACGACGAGGACTACCTGCACATCTGCGACCGCATGACCGACATGGTCATCACCGGGGGCGTGAACGTGTACCCCGCCGAGGTCGAGGCCGTGTTGCACGCCCATCCCGACGTGGCCGACGCCGCGGTCATCGGGATCCCCGACGACGAATGGGGCGAGCGGGTCCACGCCGTCGTGGCACCCCGGCCCGGCCGGGTGCTCGACCCCGCCGCCCTGGAGGCGTTCGTGGCCGTCCGGCTGGCCGGCTTCAAGCGTCCCCGGTCGTGGGACTTCCGCACCGACCTGCCCCGCACCGAGAGCGGCAAGCTGCTCAAGCGGGTGCTGCGGGCCGAGCACAAGGACGGTCAGCCATCCCAGGTGTGAGCCGGTCGCCACGCATGAGGTCCGGCGCCATCCTTGTCGCGGTCGCCCTTCTCTCCGGCCCGGTCGCCGCCGGCGCCCAGGCGCCTCCGCCCGAACCGGCAGCCCCTCGCACGCTGACCACGCCGGTGTTCAGCATGCGCAGGGTGCCGGCCATGTTGTCGCGGGTGGTCGCCGAGACCCACCTGCGCACCGACCTCGACCGCATCATGACCGACCCGGTCTACGGCGCCGCTCGCGACCGGTCGTGCCTGATCGTCAGCGAGCCCGGCGGCGGCCCGGTGCACTACGCCCGCCAGCCGGCACTGAGCCTCATACCCGCGTCGACCCTCAAGTTGCTCACGACCGCGGCCGCCCTCTCCCAGTTCGGGCCCGACCGGCGGTTCACCACCGAGGTCCGAGCCGGCGCGCCACCGGCCGACGGGGCAGTCGGCGACCTCTACCTGGTGGGTGGCGGCGACCCGCTGCTGTCCACGGCCGAGTTCGCCTCCGACGGCGGGTACATGGGCCAGTCGAGGCGGATGACGTCGGTCGAGGCCCTTGCCGACAAGGTGGTCGCCGCGGGCGTGCGCCGGGTCGCGCGCATCCTGGGCGACGAGAGCCGCTACGACAGCGAGCGACTGGTCCCGAGCTGGAACCCCCGCTACATCGCCAACTTCGACATCAGCCCGTTGTCGGCCCTGGTGGTCAACAAGGCGTTCGCCAGCACGACCCCTCCGGCGGTCGCGGTCTCCCCACCCGCCCATGCCGCCACCGTCCTGGCCGGGCTGCTGCGGGCCCGGGGCGTCACGGTGGGCGAGACCGGCACCGGGAAGACCCCGGCCACGGCGGCGCTGGTGACCTCGATCGATTCGCCGCCGCTCAGCGAGATCTCCGCCGAGATCCTCCAGAACAGCGACAACATGGCGGCCGAGATGCTGGTCAAGGAGATGAGCACCCGGCCCGGGACTCCCGGCTCCACCAACGCCGGTCTGGCCGCGGTCGCCGAGCGGCTCCGTCAGGTGTCCGGCATCACCTCCGAGGAGATGACCGCGGTCGACGGCTCGGGCCTGGACCGGGGCGACAAGGTCACCTGCGACGCCCTCCAGCGGGTGGTGGCCCAGGGGCCGCCGGCCCTGGCCGCAGGCCTTCCGGTGGCCGGTCGCAACGGCACGCTCTTCCGCCGGTTCCTGGGCACCGCCGCCTCCGGGCGGGTGTGGGCGAAGACCGGCTCACTGGAGGGCGTGGCCGGGCTCAGCGGGTACGTGACCGGCGCGGCGAACCGCAACGTCGCCTTCACCCTGCTGGCCAACGACCTGGCCAGCATGTCGGCGGGCGCCGGCATGCAGGACCGGGTGGTGAACGTGCTGGTCGCCTACCCGCGGGCGCCGTCGGCGGACGAGCTGGGCCCCAAACCGCCAGGATGACCTCCCGGCCGGCGATCGAGCTGCCCATGTTCCCGCTCGGCAGCGTGCTGCTTCCGTCGACGGCGATCTCCCTTCACATCTTCGAGCCCCGGTACCGGGCACTGGCCCGCGACTGCATGGAGGGCGACCGACGGCTCGGCGTGGTCCTGATCGAGCGGGGCAGCGAGGTGGGTGGTGGCGACGTGCGCTTCGACGTGGCCACCCGGGCAATCATCGCCGACGCCGTCGAGCTCGACGACGGTCGGTGGTTGATGGTGCTGATCGGGGAGGACCGGGTACGGGTTCAGCGGTGGCTGCCCGACGATCCCTATCCCCGCGCCGAAGTGGCGCCCTGTGAGGACCGTCCGCCAGGTCCGTCGGCGTCGACCCGGCGGGATGAGCTCGACGATCTGCTTCGGCGGGTCGTGGCCCAGAAGATCGAGCTGGGCGAGGCGGCCGCCGACATGACCGTCGACCTGAGCCCCGACGCGGTAGCCGCCACCTGGCAGGCCACCCGCGTGGCCCCGCTCGGCCCCCTCGACGCACAGCGGGTCCTGGGCACCGACGGGGCCGACGAGCGGCTCGATCTGGTGCTGTCCCTGCTCGAAGAAGAGTCGGCCGTGCTTGCGCAGCGGTTGGCCGGACGATAGGAAGCACACCATGGCCAGGCGGGGAACCGAGGACAAGAAGGACAAGAGCCTGCCCGGAGAGGCCCAGGAGCTCTGGCAGCTGGTCCTCGGCTACGCCAAGCAGGAGACGCTCGACCCGGTCAAGAACCTCGGTCGGTTCCTCGGGTTCGGACTGGGCGGTGCGCTTCTGGGAAGCCTGGGCGCCGTCCTGCTGCTGTTGGGCGGGCTCCGGCTGCTCCAGACCGAGACGGGCGAAGCGTTCGACGGCAACCTCACCTTCATCCCGTACCTGCTGGTGCTGGTGGTGAGCGGCGCAATCGTCGCCGGCGCCATGAAGGCCGTCACCCGCGGCCAGAGGAAGGGCGGAACATGACCCAGGGCCGCATCACCCGGGCGGACATCGAGGGCAAGCTCCGCGACATGCGGGGTGAGGTCCAGGAGACCGCCGAGGCGGCCAAGGCGCCGATCATGGCCATCGCCGCCGGTGTGGCGGCTGTGGTTGTCATAGGCGCCTTCCTGCTCGGGAAGCGCCGGGGCCGGCGCAAGTCCACCGTGGTCGAGATCCGGCGGGTCTGATGCTGAAGACGCTGGTCCGGATCGGCTTCGCCCGGGGGATCGGAGGCTCACGGGGCTGGCTGACCCTCGGGGTCGTGGCCGGCGGTCTCCAGCTCCTGCGCCGGATGGCGAAGCGGGAGCCCGACGTCGTCTACCTCGAGGAGCTGCACCCGGGGCAGTCGGTGGTCATCCAGCACTTCCCCAACGTCAAGTGACCGAGCCGGCGGGAGCAGCCGGGCAAGGGACGCGATGATGGGCCGGTGGACGCGTCCTTCTCACCCGGCGACCGGGTGCTGCTCATCGACGGCAAGGCCCGTCGCTACCTGATCACCCTTCGGGAGGGCGGGCAGTTCCACACCCACGCCGGCGTCACCCCTCACGACTCGATCCTGGGGCTGCCGGACGGGTCGACCGTGCGGTCGCCGTCGGGGGCCAAGTACCTGGCCCTCCGCCCGACCCTTGCCGACTTCGTGCTTTCCATGCCCCGGGGCGCCCAGGTCATCTATCCCAAGGACCTGGGCCCGCTGTTGATCCTGGCCGACGTGTACCCGGGCGCCCGCATCCTGGAGGCGGGCGTCGGCTCCGGCGCACTGTCGATGACCCTGCTGCGGGCGGGGGCCGACGTCGTGGGCTACGAGCTGCGGGAGGACTTCGCGGCCAAGGCCCAGGCCAACGTGGCGTCGTTCCTGGGCGAGGGCTGCCCGTACCGGGTCGAGCTGCGCGACGTCTACGAGGGCATCGACGAGACCGGCCTCGACCGCATCCTGCTCGACCTTCCGGAGCCGTGGCGCGTGGTCAAGCACGCCCTGACCGCGCTCCGGCCGGGCGGCATCCTCGTCTCCTATCTTCCCGGCATCGGCCAGGTGGTGCAGCTGCGGGAAGCCCTCGACGCCGCCTCATTCATGCTGGCCGAGACCGTCGAGGTGCTGCAGCGCTCCTGGCACATCGAGGGCCAGTCGGTGCGGCCCGACCACCGCATGGTCGCCCACACCGGTTTTCTCACCGCGGCCCGGCGGCCCGCCGATCAGCCGCTGGTGTGAGCGTCCAGCACGTCGGGTGAACATGCTCGACCTGGTGATCGCCATCCTGGTGGTCACGTCGGTCATCGGCGGGTGGCGACTGGGTCTGCTCACCGGCGCCACGTCGTGGGTACTGCTTGTCCAGGCCCTCGTCCTGGCCACCATGCTCCTTCCTCCCATCGCCACCACGCTGGGGGGAGAGGACCCCGGCCTGCGGCTGCTGGTCGCCGCCCTCCTCTTCATCACCGCCGGATTCGCAGGTCAGCGGGCCGGCATCGTCCTCGGCCGGCACTTCCGGCGTTCGCTGCTTCCCGAGGAGGGCCCGTCGAGACGCCGGGACAAGGTGGCCGGGGCGGTGGCGGCTCCGCTCGCGGTGGTGCTCGGCCTGTGGCTGCTCATCCTGCCGCCGCTCAGCGAGATGGCCGGGTCGTTCTCCGAGCTCACCCAGGACTCCACGCTGGTCGGTGCCATCGACGCCGCGTTCCCGGACCCGCCGGAGACGTCGCAGGCCCTCCGCCGCCTGGCCGGCCCGGCCGGGGCGCCCCACGTGTTCAAGGGGCTCATCCCCGCCCTCGACACCGGTCCCCCGCCTACCGACTCCGGCCTGGGCCCGCAGGTCGTGAGCAGGGTGTCGGCCAGCACGGTGCAGGTGGAGGGCATCGCCTGCCGGTTCGAGCGCGACGGCAGCGGGTTCACCGTCGGCCGTGAGTTGGTGGTCACCAACGCCCACGTGGTGGCGGGGCAGCAGCGCACGTTCGTCATCAGGCCCGACGGCCGTCGACTACGGGCTCAGGTGACGGTGTTCGACCCCGTCCGCGACCTTGCCCTGCTCCAGGTTCCGGGTCTCGACCAGGCGCCGCTGACCCTGGCCGAGGGCCGGGTGGGGACAACGGCGGCGGTGTTCGGCCACCCCGAGGGCCAGACGAAGCTGGAGATATCTCCGGCCGCCATCCGCCAGCAGGTCAACGCCCTGGGGCCCGACCTCTACCAGCTCGGGATGACCCGCCGGGCGGTCTACGTCCTCGCCGCCGAGCTGGCGCCGGGCGACTCGGGTGGCGCCCTGGTCAACGCCGACGGGCAGGTCGTCGGCGTGGCCTTCGCCATCTCGCCGGACAATCGGGGCACCGCCTACGCCCTCGCCGTCTCCGAGCTGCGCAGCGTCCTCGCCGCCGCCCGGGAGACGCCGGCCAGCACCGGCCTCTGCATAGGTAACTAGTGGGGCGGGACGGCGTAGCCTCGAAGCCATGAGCGAAGTCGTGAAGACCGACGAGGAGTGGCGTGAGCAGCTGACGCCCGAGCAGTACGAGGTGCTCCGCCGCAAGGGGACCGAACGGGCCTTCACCGGCAAGTACGCCCACTCCAAGGACGACGGCATGTACCACTGCGCGGCCTGCGGGGCTGCTCTCTTCAGCTCGGACGCCAAGTTCGACTCCGGTACGGGCTGGCCGAGCTTCACCGAGCCGGCGGTGGCCGAGGCCATCGAGCTGCACGAGGACCGGGCGCACGGCATGCGGCGTACCGAGGTGACGTGCCGGGCGTGTGGCGGCCACCTCGGCCACGTGTTCCCTGATGGCCCCGGGCCGTCGGGCATGCGCTACTGCATCAACTCGGTCTCGCTCGAGCTCGATCCGAAGTAACGCTCAACCGGCCCCGTACCAGCCGGCCACGTCGGCGACGAGGTTGGCGGTGCCGCCGCCGTTGAAGATGCTGAGCTTCCCGCCGGTGCCCAGCTTGCCCATGACCAGGTTGGGCGTGGTCTGACCGAAGACGAAGTTGATGTTCGAGGCCAGGGGCCGGACGGCGCCCGTCGGCCAGGCGGTCACGTAGCCCAGGCCGAGGGGATCGACGACGGTGACGTTCAGCACGGTCGCCGTGACGCCGGCGGCCGGCACGCCACCCCGACCGGTGACCTGGACGTCGATGGTGCCGAGCGGGAGCACGGGGAGCTGGAGGGCTCCGATGGCCACCCGGGTGTCGAGCACCCGAGCCGGAGCCACCGGGTGGTACCGGGCTCCCGTGGTCTCCCCGGACACGCCGAACCAGCCCGACACGTCGGCGATGACGTGGAGCGCGCCTCCGCCGTTCGCGAAGCTCACCTTCCCTGTCGGCCCCACCTTGACCATCACCAGGTTGGCCACCGTCTGGCCCGCGGCGAAATTCAGGTTGGATGCGAGCGGGCGGGGGTCGGCATGGGGCCAGGCGGTGAGGTAACCGGCGGACACCGGTTCGGTCACGGTCACGTTGAGGACGACCGCCGAGACGCCCGTCGCCGGCACCCCGCCCCGGCCGGTGACCTGCAGGTCGAGCGTTCCTCCGGCGGCGACCTTGGTGGGCGCCGCACCGTTGCCCGCCCGGGTGTCGAGGACCCGGGCCGGGGTGAGGGAGTGGTAGCGGGAACCCTCCTCGGCGCCGCTCGGGCCGTACCAGCCGGCGACATCGGCGACGAGATGGGTGGTCCCACCGCCGTTGTACAGGCTTACCCGGCCGCCGGTGCCGACCTTGACCACCACCAGGTTCGGCACCGTCTGCAGGACGCCGAAGTTGAGGTTCGAGGCCAGCGGGCGGACGTCGCCGGTGGGCCAGGCGGTGAGGAACCCGTGCCCGCGGGGTTCCACCACCGTGGTGTTCAGCACCACCGCCGAGACCCCGGATGCCGGGACCCCACCCCGGCCGGTGACCTGGAGGTCGAGGCTGCCTCCCGTGGGGACCATCGCCAGCGGGGCCCCGTTGCCGGCCCGGGTGTCGAGCACGCGGGCCGGTGGGAGGGGGTTGAACCGGGAGCCGGCGGAGGGGCTGACGGGCGCCGAAGCGGCCGACTGCGGCCCGGTGCCCGCCTGGTTCACCGCCGCGACCTTGAAGGTGTGCGCCACCTCATCGGCGAGGCCGGCGACGGTCTGGGTGGTGGCCGTCGACGCAAACGTCTGGGCCGGCTTCGCAGTGGCGCCCTCGAAGGGCGTGACCACATACCCGGTAATCGGCGAACCGCCATTCGAGGTGGGGGCGCTCCAGGTGAGGGTGACGGAGCCCTCGCCGGGTACCGCGCCGACCCCGGTCGGGGCCGAGGGGACGGTGACCAGCGGTCCTGCGGCCAGCCAGACACTGTTGGCGGTGTTCCAGTGGGTGGCCAGGTAGCTGCCGGCCGGGGCCGCGGTGGAGAAGTAGTCGTCGTGGTTGCAGTCGAAGAGCGCCTCGTGAGCGGCCGGGCAGACCTGGGTCATCGCCTCACCTGAGCCGTCCCAGTAACACATGCGGTCGCTGTCGTCGGTGCAGTGGTTGTACTCCGTGCCGTGGGGCGCCGACTCCTGCACGCCGCCGAGGTTGTGCATGAGCTCGTGGGCCTCGACCGACTGGCCGGCCCGGCCCCAGCAGCCGTTGTCGACCCGGCTGAAGAGGCCGTAGACGTTGTTGGCGTTCGTCTGGCCGGCCCGGTCGTCGCCGAAGACCTCTCCGATCCCGCAGTAGACGCTGGCGTCGAACCAGACGAGGTACTTGCGGTCGTCGCGGTTGAACCCCTTCGCCCACAGCTCGTCGATGGTGGTTTGGAAGTCGCCTCCGGCGGTGGCCGACACCGTCACCCGGCTGACGATTGGCGCACAGGCCGCGTCGTGGACGAACCGGATGCGCCGGCTGCCGCCGGTCTCTGCCGCGCTGGCGTTGAACACGTTGTCCATCGCCGCGGCCCAGACCTGGAACGAGCTGGCGTAGGCGGCGAAGCGGTCCGGGCTGCCGAGGACGTTGGCGTAGATCAGCTGGACCCGAGGCCCGCTGGTGCCGTCGCCCGCGCAGTACGCCGCCGCCCGGGACACGGCCTCCGGTCGGAGTGACGTCTCGGCGGGCGTCTCCGGCTCGCGGGCGACCCGCACGTCGACTCCCTCAGGAGCCGCATCGGGACCATGGGTGCAGCGGACCGGCCCACCGCGGCCGGCGACGGACCGCATCTCGAACCGTCCCTTGCAGGGGCCGTCGGGGCGACCGGGCTGCAGGCCCTTGTACACGAGCCCCTTGGCCGGGTGGTCCGTCCGGTCGGGGGCCGCGGAGGCACCACCCACGCCGAGCGCCAGCCCTCCGGTCATCAGGGAGAGAGCGAGGAAGGCGACGAGAGAAGGTCGACGACGAGAAGCCACCCCCGTCTATCGGCAGACGGCTCCGGTTGCTTGAACGCTCAGCCAGGGCGCGTCGGCGGTGCCCGCCGTCAGAAACTCAGTCGACCTCGATGAAGATGCACTCGCCGGGGCACTCCTCGGCGGACTCGATGGTGCCGTCCTCCTGGCCCGCGGGCACGACAGCGAGGCCTTCCACGCCACCGGGGTCGCTGAACACCTTGCCACCCTCCCGGACGTAGGCCAGGCCGTCGTCGAGCAGCGTGAACACGTCGGGGGCGATCTCCTCACAGAGACCATCGCCGGTGCACAGATCCTGGTCGATCCAGACCTTCATCGCCATGGAAGCCCTCTTCCTCTTGGTACCGGGGACGCCCCTCCGTGGGGCTGCCCGTACAATTTACCCGGAATCGGCCAGGAAAACCAGCACACGGGCGGTACCCTGGTTCCCCGAAGGCCCGGTGTACGGTGTACTTCCATTCGAGGGGCGACCCGAGGAGGTGAGTTCGACGTCCAGTTCCGAGTACGAACGTCGGCTGTCAGCCTACGAGCAGCAGGTCGAAGGCCTGCTCGAGCAGGTCAAGTCGCTGGAGGAAGAGGTCATCGGCCTTCGTCGGAAGCTGCAGGACGCGCCGAAGCGGGTGCGGACCCTGGAGGAGCGGCTCCTGGAGACCAAGGGTCAGCTGGCCCAGGCCACGTCCCAGAACGAGAAGCTCTCCTACACCCTGCGTGAGGCCCGCGACCACATCGCCGAGCTGCGCCGGGAGGTCGAGAAGCTCACCCAGCCTCCGTCCGCCTACGGCACGCTCTTGTCCCGCAACGACGACGGCACGGTCGACGTGTTCTCGGGCGGTCGCAAGATGCGCGTGGCCCTGCACCCCGAGCTGGAGGACATCGAGCTCACCCGGGGCCAGGAAGTCGTGCTCAACGAGTCGCTCAACGTCGTCCTGGCCCGGGGCGCCGAGCTCAACGGCGAGGTCATCACCCTCAAGGAGCTGCTCGAGGACGGCCGGCGGGCCATCGTGGTCGGCCGGGCGGACGAGGAGCGGGTCGTCGAGCTGGCCGAGTCGCTCATGGGCGAGAAGCTCCGGGCCGGCGACAGCATCCTCATGGACTCCCGCACCGGCCTCCTGCTGGAGCGGCTGCCCCGTCCCGAGGTCGAGGAGCTCATCCTGGAGGAGGTGCCCGACGTCTCCTACGAGGACGTGGGCGGCCTCGACGACCAGATCGAGATGATCACCGACGCGGTCGAGCTGCCCTTCCTGCACCGTGACCTCTTCGTCGAGCACAAGCTGCCGGCCCCCAAGGGCATCCTGCTCTACGGCCCTCCCGGGTGCGGCAAGACCCTCATCGCCAAGGCGGTGGCCAACTCCCTGGCCCAGAAGGTCAGCCAGGTCACCGGCAACAAGGCGGCCCGCAGCTACTTCCTGAACATCAAGGGCCCCGAGCTGCTCAACAAGTACGTGGGCGAGACCGAGCGCCAGATCCGGCTCGTCTTCCAGCGGGCCCGGGAGAAGGCCGAGGAGGGCGTGCCCGTCATCGTCTTCTTCGACGAGATGGACTCGCTGTTCCGCACCCGTGGCACCGGCATCTCCTCCGACATGGAGGCCACGATCGTCCCCCAGCTCCTGGCTGAGATCGACGGTGTCGAGACCCTGCGCAATGTCATCGTGATCGGCGCCTCCAACCGCGAGGACCTGATCGACCCCGCCATCCTCCGTCCCGGCCGCCTCGACGTGAAGATCAAGATCGAGCGGCCCAACGAGGTGGCGGCCAACCAGATCTTCAGCCGGTACCTCACGTCCGACCTGCCTCTGGACGAGTCCGAGGTCACCTCCATGGGGGGCGGCGACCGTGACAAGGCGGTGGCGTCGATGATCGAGCGCACCGTCGCCGAGATGTACAGGAACGACGACGACAACCGGTTCCTCGAGGTCACCTACCAGAACGGCGACAAGGAGATCCTGTATTACAAGGACTTCTCGTCGGGCGCCATGATCGAGAACATCGTGCGTCGGGCCAAGAAGCTGGCCATCAAGCGGGTCATCGCCGGTCAGAGCCGGGGCATCCGCACCTCCGACCTCCTGGAGAGCATCAAGCAGGAGTACAAGGAGCACGAGGACCTTCCCAACACCACCAACCCCGACGACTGGGCCAAGATCTCGGGCAAGAAGGGTGAGCGGATCGTGTACGTGCGCACCCTCATGTCCCAGGGCAAGGAAGCCACCGGGGGACGGGCCATCGAGCGTGTCGGAACCGGCCAGTACCTGTAGGGGTGCTTCCCCTGCAAAGGGGTAGGGTCCGCGCGCCATGGCCATCCGGAAGGTTCTTGGGATCGAGACCGAGTACGGGATCATCCTGCGCGGGGCCGACTCCAACCCGATCACCGTCTCCTCCCTGCTGATCAACGCCTACGTGTCGGCCCTGGCCCGCCAGGCGTCAGCCGGGAACAACAAGGTGGGCTGGGACTTCGAGGACGAGTCGCCCGGCCGTGACGCGCGCGGCTTCGCCCGCGAGGGGGCCATGGCCCCCGAGATCGAGACCCACCTGGTGAACGCGGTGTTGACGAACGGCGCCCGGTACTACGTCGACCACGCCCACCCCGAGTACTCCACCCCCGAGTGCTCCGACGCCCTCGAGGCCGTTCTCTGGGACAAGGCCGGTGAGCGCATCCTGGCCCGCTCCATCGAGGCGGCGGGCGAGGTGCTGCCCGCCGGCCAGGAGATCGTGGTCTACAAGAACAACTCGGACCGCAAGGGCAACTCCTACGGCTGCCACGAGAACTACCTGCTCGACCGGGCCGTGCCCTTCGCCCGCCTGGCCAGCCAGATCACCCCCCACTTCGTGTCCCGCCAGATCTACACGGGCGCCGGCAAGGTCGGGAGTGAGGCCGCCGGCATCGGCCCCGACCGGGTGCCGTTCCAGCTGACCCAGCGGGCGGAGTTCTTCGAGGAGGAGGTCGGCCTCGAGACGACGCTGAAGCGGCCGCTGGTCAACACCCGCGACGAGCCCCACTCGGACTCCCAGCGCTACCGCCGGCTGCACGTGATCGTGGGCGACGCCAACCTGGCCGAGATCTCCACCTTCCTCAAGGTGGGCGTCACCGCCCTGGTGCTGTCCATGATCGAGGACGACGAGCTGGCGGGTCTCGACCTGACCCTGGCCGCGCCCGTCCAGGCCCACCGGATCGTCTCCTACGACCTCTCGCTGGCCACACCGCTCGAGATGGCCGACGGCCGGCGCATGACGGCCCTGGAGATGCAGTGGGAGCTGCTCGACCGGGCCAAGAAGTACGCCGAGAGCCGGGGACTGGAGTCCGTCGGCGTCGAGGTCGGCCGCGACCTGCTCGACCGCTGGGAGGCGGTCCTGCACGCCCTGGAGACCGACTATCTGTCCCTCGCCGGCCAGCTGGACTGGGTGGCCAAGTACCAAATGGTCTCCGGGTACCGCGAGCGCCACCATCTCGGTTGGGGGGACCACAAGCTGGCCGCCCTCGACCTTCAGTACCACGACGTGCGCCCGGGGCGCTCGTTGTACGAGAAGTGCGGCCTCGAGCGCCTCTTCACCGAGGAGGCGGTCGTCTCCGCCATCACCAACCCGCCCACCACCACCCGGGCCTACTTCCGGGGCCGCTGCCTGCAGAAGTGGGCCGGCTCCATCGCCGCCGCCAACTGGGACTCCCTGGTCTTCGACCTGGGCACCGACCCCCTCCGGCGGGTTCCGATGATGGAACCGCTAAGAGGAACAGCGGCGCACGTCGATAGGTTGTTACAACAGTGTGAGACTCCGGCCCAGCTTCTCGAGGCGCTGGGGTCAACGTAGGAGGCAGCGAGACCATGGCAGAACGAGAGCAGAAGAGGAAGCAGTCGACGACTCGCAGCGACGAGGTGGTCGAGACTGTCCCTCCCACAACCAAGCAGGGCGACAAATTGAAGGCTGAGCTCGACGAGCTTTTGGATGAAATAGACGAAGTGCTCGAGGACAATGCCGAGGAGTTCGTTAGGTCGTACGTCCAGAAGGGCGGTCAGTAGTTTCGTTCAATAAGGGCATTGCTTATCGAACGTGCGTTTGGTAAGATTGGAGCATGAAGAAATGCTCCAAATGTGGTGCGTTGAAGCCACTCTCCTCCTATTACCGTGCCGGGGGGAACGCCCGGGATGGACTGCGCGGTGACTGCATCCCGTGCAACTTGGCGACGAAGGCCGAACGGCACCGCCTCAACCCCGAGCCAGCGCGGAAACGTACGCAGGAGTGGCGCCGGGCCAACCTTGAGAGGGCAACCGCGAACCAGCAAGCGTTCGTCGCCTCGGGTGGGAAGCGGCTCGCAGACCGCAAGAGTTACCTGAAGCGGAAGTACGGCATGACGATCGACCAGTACGACGCCATGCTCAAGGCCCAGGGGGGCGGATGCTTCATCTGTACTCGTCCGCCTCGCGAAGACATCTCACTCCACGTGGACCACGACCATTCAACAGGGAAGGTCCGGGGCATTCTGTGCTTTCGCTGCAACAACGCACTGGCTGATTTCCAAGAAAACACTCAGCTGCTACGAAAGGCTGTCGACTATCTGGCCGCTCATACCGCAGCGGACGAGATCCATTTGGCCCGCCAGCGGGCGCTCAGCCTGGTCGGTAGAGGTCTCTGAGCAGGCCGTTCGGCGCTCAGCCGGCCACGGCCACGGCCGCGGCCACCGC
>CADCTB010000191.1 GCA_902805665.1 uncultured Acidimicrobiales bacterium | reverse complement strand
GCACGGTGGCCACTGGCAGATCCTCACAGGCTGCCGGAAGGGCACGGTCCCGGCCGCGCTCCTCAGCGACGGCCCGGCTGCCGCGGCCAAAGAGCTGCACCGGCTCACAGACGTCTTCGGCCGGGACAACGTGGCCGTGGAGCTGTGGGACCACGGCGACCCTGTCGACTCCGTCCGCAACGACGCCCTGGCCGCCATCGCCGCCCGAGCCGGTGTCAGCCTGGTGGCGACCAACAACGTCCATTACGCGACCGCAGCCCGACGGCCACTCGCCACCGCCATGGCCGCAGTTCGGGCCAGGAGGTCGCTCGACGAGCTCGACGGCTGGCTCCCGGCCGCAGCCACGGCCTCGCTCAGGAGCGGGGCCGAGCAGGCAAGGAGGTTCGCCCGGTACCCCGGTGCAGTCGCCAAAGCCGCGGAGATAGGCGACGACTGCGCCTTCGACCTCAAGCTGGTCGCCCCCAACCTGCCGGACTACCCCGTGCCCCCCGGCCACAACGAGATGTCGTGGTTGCGGGAGCTCACCAGGCGAGGCGCCGAACGCCGCTACGGCGAGCCCGCCCACAACCCCAAGGCGTACCGGCAGATCGAGCACGAGCTGGCCATGATCGAGTCGCTGGGCTTCCCCGGGTACTTCCTGATCGTCTGGGACATCGTCGAGTTCTGCCGGCGCAACGACATCTTCTGCCAGGGCCGGGGCTCGGCCGCCAACTCGGCGGTCTGTTACGCCCTCGGCATCACCAACGCCGACGCGGTCGGCCTGAAGCTGCTGTTCGAGCGCTTCCTGTCGCCCGAAAGAGACGGCCCCCCCGACATCGATCTCGACATCGAGAACGGTCGCCGTGAGGAGGCCATCCAGTACGTCTACGAGCGCTATGGCAGAGAGAACGCGGCCCAGGTGGCCAACGTCATCACCTACCGCCCGAAATCATCCGTACGAGATATGGGCAAGGCCCTCGGCCACCCCCAAGGCGCCCTCGACGCGTGGTCGAAGCAGGTCGACATGTACCGCCTGTCGGAGACGAAGGACCACGACATCCCGCAACCGGTCATCGATCTCGCACAACAGATACAGGGCTTCCCCCGACACCTCGGCATCCACTCGGGCGGCATGGTCATCTGCGACCGGCCCATCGTGGAGGTCTGCCCGGTGGAGTGGGGGCGGATGGAGAACCGGAGCGTCCTGCAGTGGGACAAGGACGACTGCGCGGCGGTGGGCCTGGTCAAGATCGACCTGCTCGGGCTGGGCATGCTCACCGCCTTGCACCTGGGCGTCGACCTCATCAAACAGCACCACGGCACAGACGTGGACCTGGCCACCATCCCCCAGGAGGACGAGGTCTACGACATGCTGTGCAAGGCCGACTCGATCGGCGTCTTCCAGGTCGAGAGCCGGGCCCAGATGGCCACCCTGCCGCGACTGAAGCCGAGGCACTTCTACGACCTGGTGGTGGAGGTCGCCCTCATCCGTCCGGGGCCGATCCAGGGCGGTTCGGTCCACCCGTACATCAGGAGAAGGAACGGTCAGGAGCCGGTCACCTACCTGCACCCGCTGCTCGAGAAGTCGCTGGCCAAGACCCTTGGCGTGCCCCTCTTCCAGGAGCAGCTCATGCAGATGGCCATCGACGTGGCCGGGTTCACCGCCGGCGAGGCCGACCAGCTCAGGCAGGCCATGGGCTCCAAGCGCAGCACCGAGCGCATGGAAGCCCTGAAAGACAGGCTGTACGAGGGCATGGCCGTCAACGGCATCACCGGCGAGACGGCCGACGCCATCTACGACAAGCTCGCCGCGTTCGCCAACTTCGGCTTCCCCGAGAGCCACTCGGTGAGCTTCGCCTACCTCGTCTACTCGTCGTCGTGGATGAAGCTGCACTACCCGGCCGCCTTCTGCGCCGCCCTGCTCAACGCCCAGCCCATGGGCTTCTACTCACCGAACACCCTGGTGGCCGACGCCCGCCGCCACGGCGTCACCGTGCACGGGCCCGATGTGAACCTGAGCGACGTCAAGGCCACCCTGGAAGGTCCCAGGGATGCACCGGACGTACGCCTGGGGATCGAGTACGTCCGCAACGTGGGCGACGACCTGGCCACGCGGATCGCCGAACGACGACCGTACGCGTCGATGGAGGATCTGGTGCGGCGGACGGGCGCCACCCTGCCCGCGGTCGAGGCCCTGTCCACCGCAGGGGCGTTCGGCTCGCTGGGACTGGAGCGGCGGGGGGCGCTGTGGGGGGCGGGGGCGGTGGCCCAGGCGGCCGACACCCGGCTGGAAGGGGTGGTGTGCGGCACCGACGCCCCTGAGCTGCCCGGTATGTCCGAGCCCGAGGTGACCGCCGCCGACCTGTGGGCCACGGGCGTCTCACCCGACAGCCACGTCGTGCAGTACGCCCGGCCCCGCCTCGACGCGGCGGGCGCGGTGAGCGTGGCCGGGCTCGAGAAGGTCCCGTCCGGGCGGCGGGTCAGCGTGGGAGGGATCGTCACCCACCGCCAGCGTCCGGCCACCGCCAACGGCACCATCTTCGTCAACCTGGAGGACGAGACGGGGATGGCCAACGTGATCTGCAACGCGGCGGTGTGGGGCGCCTACCGGCGGGTGGCCCGCTCGTCGCCCGCCCTGCTGATCAGTGGACGGTTGGAGCGGGCCGAGGGCGTCACCAACCTCATCGCCGAGGAGATCGAGGTGCTGTCGCTGTCCTCCCAGCCCGGCACCAAATCACGCGACTTCAGATGAGTTTGCTCAGCAGGCGACCTCGAACCACACCCGCTTCGAGCCGTTCCGCTCGCGTTCCACTCCCCATGCCGACGCCAGCTCTTCGACGATGACCACGCCGCGCCCCGACACGTCGTCGGGCCGGCTGAGCTGCCGTACCGGGAGCGCGGGGCTGAGGTCTCGCACGGCCACCCGGATGACGCAGTCGCCCACCTCGACGGCCAGATGGGGGCCGGACCGGCCGTGGACGATGGCGTTGGTCACCACCTCGCTGGTGAGCAGCTCGACAGTGTCCACCACGCCGTCGGCCACCTGGCGACTCATCAACACGTCACGGACGAAGCGGCGCGCCGCGCCAACGCTCGTGGGGTGGGCGTTGAGCATCGTACGGACTTCGATGATGTGGATCATAACGACACGAAAAGACGTTTGGGAGATGACCCCTTTTGGGCAGACAGGCGTGGATGGACGCCATTACGCTTCTGAAGCAGGACCACAAGACCGTCGAAAAGCTGTTCAAGCAGTTCGAGAAGACGACCCAGCCGGCGCAGCAGCGCAAGCTGGCCGAGCAGGTCATCAAGGAGCTCTCGGTCCACGCCGCCATCGAGGAGATGGTCTTCTACCCGGCCGTCCGCGAGCGGGTCCCGAAGGTGGATGACACGGTGCTGGAGGCGCTCGAGGAGCACCACATCGTCAAATGGGTCTTGTCCGAGTTGGAGGACATGAAGCCGGACCACGAGCGGTTCAAGGCGAAGATGACCGTCCTCATCGAGAGCGTCCGTCATCACGTGAAGGAAGAGGAGTCGGAGCTGTTCCCCGAGGTGCGCTCGGCCATCAAGCGCAAGGAGCTGGCCGAGGTGGGCGAGGCGCTGGAGAAGGCCAAGAAGACGGCACCGACCCGCCCCCACCCCCGCGCCCCGGACACGCCTCCGGGCAACCTGGTGGCCGGAACTGCAGCCGGTGTCGTCGACAAGGCCAAGACCAAGGTCAAGGACAAGGTCGGCAGCAAGAAGTAGGCAGGCTCAGAACGGCGAGCCCGGCGAGGTCTCGTCGAGCACCAGGCCCATGACCACCGCGTCCCACAGCTCGCCGTTGCGCCGCGGGTAGTGGCGCCGGAGCACCCCTTCCTCGACGAACCCGTGGCGCAGGTAGAGCTGCCTGGCCACGTGGTTGTGGGGCCACACCTGCAACGCCACCTTGTGGGCGCCCAGGTCGCCGGCGGCGTCGATGGCGGCGCGCACGAGGGCGCCACCCACCCCCCGGCCCCGCCAGCGGGCGTCGACCATCATCCCCAGGCCCGCCACCTTGTACGGGGTCAGCTCGACCCGGGCATGGCCGACGAGCTCGTTGTCGACGAGGGCCACGAACGACGCAGCCTCCGGCGAGTTCTGGTTCTCCAGGAAGCGGGCGCGCTGGACGTCGCGGTCCACGGGTGGCTGGGTGCCGAGCCATTTGCCCTCGTCGACGACGGCGACGAACAGGTCGACGATGGACTCCACGTCGTCCGGGCCGGCCCGGCGCACGCCGACCATGGTCACCGGAGGACGACGCCGAGGACCCGCCGGCTCACCGACCACGGGGTGACGTTGGAGATGCCGGTGGCCACCCGGTACACGAGCCCGGGCACGCATTGGGCCCGGCCCTGGGCCACTGCTCTGAGCCCGGCCCGGGCCACGTCGTCGGCGGTCATCCAGAACAGCTTGGGCACCACGGAGCGGTCCAGGTCCGAGGCGCCGTGGAACTCCGTGCGGGTGAAGCCGGGAAGCAGGTTCGTCACCGACACCCCCTTGCCCCGCACCTCTTCGTGGAGGGCGTGGGTGAAGCTGGACAGGTAAGCCTTGGTGGCGGCGTAGGTGGCCAAGTGGGGCATCGGCTGGAGCCCGGCGATCGACGAGACGTTCAGCACGCCGCCGTGGCCGCGGGGGAGCATGCGTTGCAGGGCGGCGTGGGTGAGGCGGACGGGGGCCACGACGTTGAGCCGGATCTGGCGGTCCTGGCGGTCGAGGGGGATGTCGGCGAAGGAGCCCTGGCCGCCGACGCCGGCGTTGTTGACCAGGAGGTCGACGGCCGGCTCGCCGTCGCGGAGCCGATCCTCGACCGCCGCCAGCTGGTCCGGGACGGTGACGTCGGCGACCAGCACGTCGACCTTCACGCCGTGGGCGGCCCGCAGCTCCTCGGCCAGCGCCTCGAGCCGGTCCCGCCGCCGGGCGACGATGATCAGGTCCGAGCCGTCGATCGCCAGCTGGACGGCGATGGCCCGACCGATCCCACTCGAGGCTCCGGTGACCAGGGCAACCGGCCAACGAGCCATGGGCCCGATGCTAGGGGAGCCGAGCCCCCGGCCAGCCCCGGCCAGGCGCCGGCGCGGGGCGAGGACGGTGGGAGGCGGGGCAGGGGCCCCGCTTCGGGCGAGGAGGCGGAGATGGGGGCCCCGCCGGGAAACGGCGAGCAGGGCCCCGGCGACGGCGAGCGGGGGTGACGGCGCCCGGCGGGGCAGGGGCCCCGCTTCGGGCGAGGAGGCGGGGATGGGGGCCCCCGCCGGGAAACGGCGAGCGGGGGGAGCAGGGCCCCGGCGACGGCGAGCGGGGGTGACGGCGCCCGGCGGGGCAGGGGCCCCGCTTCGGGCGAGGAGGCGGGGATGGGGGCCCCCGCCGGGAGAGAACACTGTCTCACCCCCTCGGTACCGTGCGTCTCATGGAAATCTCCTGTGACGACTGCGTGATGCAGGACACCCCCGCGTGCGAGGACTGCGTGGTCACGTTCATCTGTGGCCGGGAGCCGGGCGAGGCGGTGGTGATCGACGTGGCGGAGGCCAGAGCGGTGCGCCTCCTGGGGGAGGCGGGGCTGGTCCCACCGCTGCGCCAGCGGACAAGAGTCGCCTTGTAGAAGCGGGATCACGCATCGGCGGATGGGCCGAGTGGTACGGTCCGACCGAGATGGCCCGGTCTTCGGGCCGCTGGCCACCGGGAGCCTGTTTGCGAAAGCTCCACCTCGTGGGGTTGACCACCGACCGCGACGGTTTGATCTTCACGGCCCGCAAGGGCTCGAAGTCCGGCGGGTACATCGTGCCCCTCGACGACCGGGTCCTGGCCGCCATCGCCGACGCCGGCCGCCTCGACAACGGCGGCCCGCCGGACGACGGGGCGGCCCTCCCTGATGTCGAAGTCGTCCCCAAGCGGCTCCGGAGCGAGAGTGCCCTGACCCCCCGGGAGATGCAGGCCCGGCTGCGGGCCGGCCGCTCCATCGACGAGGTGGCGGCGGAGGCCGGAGTCGACACCGAGTGGGTCGCCCGGTTCGCGGTGCCCATCCTCGCCGAGCAGGCCCAGGTGGTGGAGCTGGCCCGGGCCCTGGTGTACGCCAAGCCCAGGCTGGGGGAGTCGTCACAGCCCCTCGGCTCGTCGGTCCTCCAGAACCTCTCCGACCGGGGTGTCTTCCTGCCCGACGACGTCGCCAACGCCGGATGGAGCGCCTTCCAGCTGCACGACTCGGTGTGGATGGTCCGCTTCCGCTACCGGTCAAGAGGGCGCGACCAGGAGGCGCAGTGGGAGATCGACGTGCCCGCCGGCCGCCTCCGCGCCCGCAACCGCCAGGCGTCCGACCTCGGTTATGTCGACCCGGAGCGGTGGCGGGCGGCCACCGACCTCGACGCCATCCTGGAGGACGAGGAGACGCCCGTCGTGCCGCCCGCGGCAAAGCCGCGGCCCGCGGCGAAGCGACGGACCCCGGCCCGGGCCTCGGCCAAGCGGGCGGCGGTGAAGAAGCCGACCAGGGTGACCAAGGCGACCAAGGTGACCAGGGCGACCAAGGCGGCGAAGGCCGCCACCGCGAACGGAGCCAGGGGCACCAGGGCGGCGACGGCCAAAGCGGCGAGGGCCACCAAGGCGGGCCGGGCCGCGCCCAGCAAGGCGGCGCCGGCCAAGGCGGTCGTCACACGCTCCCCCCGGACCGCTCCGGCCAAGGCGGCGCCGGTTGTGGCCAAGCGCTCGCCCAGGGCGACGGCCAAGACGGTGGCGACCGACGCCAAGGGTTCGCCCGGCACGGCCGCGGCCAAGGCTCCGGTCCGGCGGAAGCGGGCCAAGGCGGTGCCGGCGTCCGACAGCGGCCCAACGGCGGGCTCGGGCGCCGCCCGTATGGCGGCGGCGCAGGTGTCCACCGCCCGGGTGGCGGCCAGCATGGCGACGGCGGACCGGGAGCCATGGGCAGCTGCCGTCAGGCGACCGGCGCGATCAGAGGCCAGTTCCGCCGGCCCTGGCGCCCGGGGCGCCGACGGCCGGCTGAGGCCGGCGACACCGGAGCCCCGACGACCGGCGCCCCCGGGTGACCCCGACGACGTCCGGGCCTTCGAGCCCCGTCCCCTCCCACGTGCCGGCCAGGAGCCGGCCCGACCGCGGGTCCGCAAGGTGACGGTGCCCCGTCCGACGAGCACACCGGAGGAGGCGCCTGCCATGAGCCTGCCGGCGCCCCGGCGGCCCGGTCCGACCCAGGAGCCGATGCCGGTCGAGCGGTCCAAGCGGCGGCGGTTGCGGTCGCGCTGAGCGGCTCCGACCCGGTGGCCCACCTGCTGGTCACCAACGACTTCCCTCCCAAGGTGGGCGGCATCCAGTCCTACCTCTGGGAGCTCTGGCGGCGGCTGCCGGCCGACCGGGTGACCGTCCTCACGACGGCCCACCCCGACGCGGCTGCCTTCGACGCCGACCAGGCGTTTCCCGTGCACCGCTGGCCGGGGGACGTCCTGTTGCCCACGCCGCAAGTGGGGCGCGAGATTCGACGGGTGGCGGCGGATGCGGGCGCGGCGGTGGTGATGCTCGACCCTGCCCTGCCGGTGGGGCTGCTCGGTCCTTGGTTGGGCATGCCGTACGGCGTCGTCCTCCACGGCGCCGAGGTCACGGTGCCCGGCCACCTCCCGGTGGCCCGATCGCTTCTCGCCCGGGTGCTGGGCGGCGCAGTGTCAGTGGTGGCGGCAGGGGGGTATCCGGCCGCCGAGGGCACACGCGTCGCCCGGAGGGAGCTGCCGATGGTCGTCGTCCCTCCGGGGGTCGACGTCGACCGTTTCCGCCCGCTGGCGCCCGACGAGAAGCGTCGGGCACGAGCCGAGGCCGGCCTTCCGGCCGAGGGCAGGCTCGTCGTCGGCATGAGCCGCCTCGTCCCCCGAAAGGGCTTCGACGTGCTCATCGCCGCGGCCACGCTGCTCGCCCCCAGCCGGCCCGATCTCACGGTGGCCCTGGCCGGTGCCGGGCGTGACCGGCCCCGCTTGGAGCGCCTGGTGGCGGCCACGGGCGCCCCGGTGCGGCTGCTCGGCTTCGTCCCCGACTCCGCCATGCCGGACCTGCTGGGCGCGGCCGACATCTTCGCCATGCCCTGCCGGAGCAGGTGGGGAGGGCTCGAGCAGGAGGGGTTCGGGATCGTGTTCCTCGAGGCCGCCGCCTGCGGAGTGGCCGGGGTGGCCGGGGCCAGTGGTGGCTCGCACGAGGCGGTCGCCCACGGCGAGACCGGGTTCGTGGTCAGCCGGCCCGAGGACCCGGTCGCGGTCGCTGCCGCCCTGGCCCGCATCCTCGACGACGCCGACCTCGGCAAGGCCATGGGCGCCGCCGCCCGGCGCCGGGCCGAGCTCCACTTCTCCTACGACGGCCTGGCCCGACGCCTGGCCGACCACCTCACGGGCCTGGCATGAGCGTCCCCCCCGGCCGGGGCGTGCGGCGGGCGTCGTGGGCCGGGACCGCGGTGTTCGTCGTGACTGCGGTGGCGGGGGCCATCGCCCCGTCGACGTTCGACGCGGTGGCTCTCATCGTCGCCATCGGCCTCTTCGCCGGCGGCTGTGCGGTGTTCCTGTGGGCCTTCCTCGTCGTCGCCGGCCGCAGTCGCACCGACCGGATGGAGCTGGCCCAGATCTGGTTCCTGACCGGCTCGCCGACGCCCGCCGAGGTCCGCCGCAGCCTGCTCGCCGCGCTGACGGTGCAGGTGGCGGTGGGCCTGGCCACGGCCGGCGCCCGGCCGTACACCAGCCTGGCCGCAGGCGCCCTCGTGCCGATGTGGGGGCTCGGCCTGTGCGGGTTGTGGGCGGCCCGCCACGGGACCTTCCCACCCCGGCCGGCCGACACGCGGCGGGGCGGCACCGGCCTACGATCCCCGCATGCCGATCGACGAGAGCAGGATCCGTGATTTGGCCGGCTTCAAGGGCGAGAACGCCCCGGTGACGTCGCTCTACCTCGACGTCGACGGCAGACGGCGTATCCGGGCCCGCGATGTCGAACTGGCGCTCGAGCGCCTCATCCGGCCGGTCCGGGAGCGCCACCATCAGGCGGGCATCATGTCGGTCTGCACCGACCTCGACCGGATCGAGGAGCACGTGAAGGCGGGCATCGACCGCTCGCACGTCCGGGGCCTGGCTCTGTTCTCGTGCTCGGCCCACGGGTTCTGGGAGGTGGTGGAGCTGGCGGTGCCGGTGCGGGACCGGCTGGTGATCAACCACACCCCCTATGTCCGGGAGCTCGAGGCGGTGGTGGCCCAGCACGAGCGGTTCGCGGTGCTGCTCGTCGACCGCCAGCGGGCCCGGCTCTTCCTGTTCCGGCAGGGCGAGCTGCTCGACAAGCAGGAGCAGTTCGACCTCCTGCCCCGGCACGACGACGACGGCGGTCAGATGGGCAAGGACCAGGTGGCCGGCCACACCGCCGCTGCGGCCCACAGGCACCTGAAGCACGCGGCGGCCACCGCCTTCGCCCTCTACCAGAACCAGGGCTTCGACCACTTGATCCTGTGTGGCCCCGACGAGATCACCGCCGAGGTCGAGCGCGAGCTTCACGCCTACCTGCGGGAGCGCCTCGTCGCCCGGGTCGCGCTCGCAGTCCACGCCGGCGACGGTGAGATCCGCCAGCTGGCGGAGGACGTGGAGGCCGGCGTGGAACGGGCTCGTGAGGCGGCCGTCGTCAACCGCCTGCGCCAGGCCGTCGGCTCCGGCACCGGAGGAGCGGCGGGGCTCGACGGAGTGCTCGGGGCGCTGGTCGCCCGGCGGGTGGAGACGCTCCTCGTGTCGGAGGGGTTCGAGGCGTCGGGGTGGCGCTGCCCCGGCTGCGGCTGGTTGGGGATGCTCGGCCGCCGGTGCCCGCTCTGCGCGAGCGAGATGGACCAGGTCGCCGACGTGGTCGAGGAAGCGGTGGAGGAAGCCCTGGCCCAGGCCTGCAAGGTGGCCGTCTGCAGGGACAACGCCGACCTCGACGTGATGGGCCGGATCGGCGCCATCCTGCGGTACTGACCGCAACCGACGTGCGCACCGTCGGCGTCGACCTGGGCGGCACCAAGTGCCTGGCCGTCGCCCTCGAGGGTGGCACCGTCGTCGACGAGTGCCGGGTGCAGACGCCGGTGGGCGAGACCGCCCTGCTCGACGCCCTGGCCGATGTGGCCACCTCGGTGGGAGCCGGCCCCGATGTGCTCGGCGTGGGTGTGGGGGTGCCCGGTCTGGTCGACCGGGGCGGCGTCCTGCGGTTCGCCCCCAACCTGCCCGGCGTGGTGGACCTGGACATCAAGGCCGAGCTCGAGCTTCGCCTGGGCGGGCAGGTCCGGGTCGACAACGACGCCACCTGTGCGGCATGGGGCGAGCGACAGGCGGGCGCGGCCCAGGGCTACGACGACGTGATCCTGGTCACCCTGGGCACCGGGATCGGCGGCGGCATCGTGGCCGGAGGCGCGCTGCTGCGGGGGGCGAACGGCTTCGCCGGCGAGATCGGGCACATGGTGGTGGACCCGGACGGGCCGGACTGCCCGTGTGGGCAGCGAGGGTGCTGGGAGCGCTTCGCCTCGGGCAGCGGCCTGGGCCGGCTGGCCCAGCAGGCGGCGGCGGAAGGACGGGCCGCCCAGGTGCTGGCCCTGGCCGGTGGCGACCCCGCCCGAGTCCGAGGTGAGCACGTGACGGCGGCGGCGGCGGAGGGCGACCTGGAGGCCCACGCCGTCCTCGCGCAGCTGGGCTGGTGGGTGGCGCTCGGCCTCGCCAATCTGGCCAACGTGTTCGACCCTCAGGCCTTCGTGCTGGGTGGTGGCCTGGTCGAGGCCGGCGAGCTTCTCCTGGACCCCGTGCGCGCCGCATTCGGGCAATTGCTGACTGGCGCGTCGCACCGCCCGGCCGTCGCCATCGTGCCCGCGACGCTCGGTGAGCACGCCGGCGCGATCGGCGCCGCATGTCTTTTCGACATCGGGCGCGAGATCGCCCCCGCTTGACCGTTGTAGCTTGAGAGGGCTGCCGGTCCCCGGGCTCCCCAGCCCCCGGGGGCCGGCCGCTCTTCTCCTGGCCCAGTGGCGACGTACGATCGCCCGGTGCCTCGCCGTTGGGTCGTCCCCGTTCTCGCCGTCCTGCTGTCGGCGTGCGGCGGAGGCGACGACTCGCCCACCGAGGGGGCGCAGCGCACTTCCACCACCGCGGTCACCGCTCGGGCCAGCACCACGACGAGCTCGACCCGCCCGCAGATCGAGGGAGTGCAGACCTTCGCAGTCGACGCCGGCCACTCGGATGCGCCCGTCACCTACCCGCACGTGCCGCCGGTGGGTGGGATCCACAACCCGGTGTGGCAGCAGTGCGGGTTCTACGACCAGCCGGTGCCGAACGAGAAGGCGGTGCACTCGCTGGAGCACGGCGCCATCTGGATCACCCACCGGCCCGACCTGCCGGCCGACCAGATCCAGTCGCTGAGCACCCTGGCCCGCAGCCGCAACCTCGTGCTGGTCTCCCCATGGGAGAACGGGCTTCCGGCGCCGGTGGTGGTCACCGGGTGGGGGCGCCAGCTCCGCCTCGAGTCGGTGAGCGACCCACGGCTGCTGGAGTTCGTGCGCCTGTACGCCAACCAGGGCCCCGAGATCAACGCTCCCTGCTGACCATGCGGGTCGGTGTCACCCTGCCGCAGTTCCGCCACGACGCCGAAGCCGCCATCGCGGTCGCCCGCCGGGCGGAGGCGGTGGGCATCGACGGCGTCTTCGTGTTCGACCACCTCTGGCCGCTGGGCCAGCGGATGCGACCGGCCCTGCACTCCCTGACCCTGCTCGGCGCCCTGGCCGCGGAGACGGAGACCGTGTCGATGGGGCCGCTGGTCGCCCGCGTCGGGCTCATGCCCGACGCGGTTCTCGTGCACACCCTCGTCTCGCTGCACCGGATGCTCGGGGGGCGGCTCATCGCCGCGCTCGGCACCGGCGACTCGCTGAACCGGGAGGAGAACGAGGCCTACGGCGTTCCGTTCCGACCGGCCGCCGAGCGGCTGGCTTCACTGAAGACGTGCTGCGGGCAGCTCCGGGCCGCCGGCGTGACCACCTGGGTGGGCGGGCGGTCGACCGCTATCCGGGCGGCGGCGGAGGAGGCCGACGGGTGGAACAGCTGGGGCACCGACGTGACCACCTTCGAGGCCGAGGCCGCCACCGTGGCCGCCGGCCGGGCCCTGACCTGGGCCGGACAGGTCCTGATCGGGCGGACCCGGGCCGAGGCCGACGCCAAGCTCCGGGCCCACGGCGCCCGTCCCGGCCTGGTGTCGGGCACCGTCGACGACCTCGTCGGGCACCTCCGCGGCTTGGCCGACACTGGCGCATCGTGGGCGATCTGCGCGCCGCTCGACGTGGGCACGGATCCGCAGGCGATCGAGCTGCTGGCCGACGCCGCAGGTCAGCTCACGGCGGCGGGGCAGGGGCCCCCGCCGGCACGCGGCGGGCCTGCTCGCCTGCGGGGCAGTGGAGGCGCGTAGCACCCGGGTGCCCGTCGCCGAAAGCACAGAGCCGAAGGCTCCCTGCCGGTAGCCTCGGACGCCATGGAGTTCCGCCGGATCAACGCCCTGCCGCCCTATGTGTTCACCATCATCGACGGATTGAAGATGGCAGCACGGCGGGCCGGCGACGACGTCATCGACCTGGGGTTCGGCAACCCCGACATCCCGTCGCCCGACATCGCGGTGGAGAAGCTGGCCGAGGCGGCGCGCAACTCCAAGAACCACAGGTACTCCGCCAGCCGCGGGATCCCCAAGCTGCGGGCGGCCGCATCCGCCCTGTACCTGCGCAAGTTCGGGGTCGAGCTCGACCCCGAAACCGAGGTCATCAACGTGATCGGGGCCAAGGAGGGCCTCACCCACCTGATGTGGGTGCTGCTCGGCCCGGGCGACACCGCCATGGTGCCCACCCCCTCGTACCCGATCCACATCTACGCTCCGCTGTTCGCCGGCGCCGACGTCCGCCGGGTGCCCCTGGGCCCGGACGAGGACTTCTTCGCCAACCTCATGGAGCACTGGGAGAACGCCTGGCCCCGCCCCCGGGTGATCGTGCTGTCGTTCCCCCACAACCCCACGACCACCTGCGTGGACCTGCCCTGGCTCGAGCGCCTCGTGGCCTTCGCCCGCGAGCACGACGTCATCCTGGTCCACGACTTCGCCTACTCCGACACCGCGTTCGACGGGTACCAGCCCCCGTCGATCCTGCAGGTGCCGGGGGCGAAGGACGTCGCCGTCGAGCTGTACACCCTCACCAAGTCGTTCTCGATGGCCGGCTGGCGGGTGGGGTTCTGCGTGGGCAATCCCGAGATCGTCGCCGCCCTGGGCAAGCTGAAGTCGTACCTGGACTACGGCACCTTCCAGCCCGTGCAGATCGCGGCCATCGTGGCCATGAACGAGGCGCCCGAGTATCCCAAGCAGGTCAACGAGATCTACTGGAGCCGGCGCGACGCCCTGTGCGACGGCCTGGACCGCATCGGCTGGGCCATCGAGAAGCCCAAGGCCACGATGTTCGCCTGGGCCCCCATCCCCGAGCCCTACCGCGAGATGGGCTCGCTCGCGTTCTCCTCGTTCCTGGTCGAGGAGGCCAAGGTGGCGACCTCCCCCGGCGTGGGCTTCGGTCCCACGGGCGACGGGTTCGTGCGCTTCGCGCTCATCGAGAACGAGCAGCGCATCGGCCAGGCCGTGCGCAACATGCGAAAAGCGCTCACCAAGCTTTGATCGGCGTCGCAAGCGGAGCCTGCTGGCCGAGGCAGTTGTGCTCCGGGTGACCGGCGGAGCCGGTCACCCTCCGCCGTCCCCTCTCGCCGCCAGCCGACTCGGGGCGCCTCCGGCGGCGGGTGGGGCCGGCGGCAAAGAAACCGCAAACCGACCGCCGTCCGAGCAGGTAGAGTTCTTTCCGAAACGAGACGGGTTCGTTTCGGAAAGACGGGACGCGAGGAAACCATGGACGCAGCAGCAATCCACGCCCGCCGCTGGTGGACGCTGGCGGTGATGTGCCTCAGCCTGATGGTGATCGGCGTGGACAACACCATCCTCAACGTGGCCCTGCCTACCCTG
>CADCTB010000190.1 GCA_902805665.1 uncultured Acidimicrobiales bacterium | reverse complement strand
CGTTCAGCACCACGGTTGACCCGGCCAGGTCGGCCAGGGACACCGGGCCGTTCGTGTGATCGAGGGTGAAGGGCGGGGCGGGCTCGCCGGGCTGGAGCATGCGGCCCACGACGGTGAGCTCCTCGCCCTCCTCCACCGCAGCCGCAATGCGCTCCTCCACCTCGGCGGAGCATACCGGTCGACTCCACTAGCCTCGCTCGGCGATGACCCTCCCGATTTTCGCATCCGGCCAGGATCCCGGCTCCAGCTTCTCTGAGCTGCTGCGCCGCATGAACGGCGACCAACCGCTGCTCCGCAACACCGGCGCGGTGGAGATCACCCACGGCACGACGATCGTCGCCCTCCGCTACTCCGAAGGGGTGGTCATGGCGGGGGACCGCCGGGCCACCGAGGGCTACAGCATCGCCTCGCGAGCCATCGACAAGGTGTTCCCGGCCGACGGCCACTCGGGCGTCGCCATCGCCGGGGCCGCGGGACCTGCGGTTGAGATGGTCCGCCTCTTCCAGACCGAGCTCGAGCACTACGAGAAGGTGGAGGGCATGGCCCTCAGCCTGGAGGGCAAGGCCAACCAGCTCGGAGGCATGATCCGCCGCAACCTGCCCATGGCCATGGAGGGCCTGGCCGTGGTGCCCATCTACGCCGGCTACGACCTCCGCCGGCGGATCGGCCGCATCTTCAAGTACGACCTCACCGGCGGGCGCTACGAAGAGGGCGACTTCCACGCCACCGGGTCCGGCGGCCGAGACGCCCGGACGACCATCAAGCTCGGCTACCGCGACGGGCTCAACCGGGCCGAGGCCATCCAGCTGGCAGTCGAAGGCCTCTACCAGGCGGCCGACGAGGACTCGGCAACCGGCGGGCCCGACGTCGTCCGGGGTATCTATCCCACAGTCGCCACCATCACCGTCGCCGGCTTCGACCGGGTGAGCGACGAAGAGGTGGCCCAGCGCTTCGGCGAGCTCCTCCAGCGCAAGACCGCAGAAGGGCACCCCCGATGAGCGAGGTCGCAGGCCGATGAGCGAGCGTTCAGCGAGCGAACAGACAAGCACAGTGCCCTGCTCGGCAGGGCAGCCGCCGAAGGCGGTGGCCCGATGAGCGAGCGTTCAGCGAGCGAACAGACAAGCACAGTGCCCTGCTCGGCAGGGCAGCCGCCGAAGGCGGTGGCCTGATGAGCATGCCGTTCTACGTAGCGCCTGAGCAGGTGATGAAGGACCGGGCGGACTACGCCCGCAAGGGCATCGCCCGGGGACGCAGTCTCGCCGCGCTCAGCTACGACGAGGGCATCCTCATCTGTGCCGAGAACCCGTCCCGGACGTTGCACAAGGTGGCGGAGATCTACGACCGGATCGCCTTCGCCGGAGTCGGAAAGTTCAGCGAGTTCGACTCGCTGCGCACCTCGGGCATCCGTCTCGCCGACGTCAAGGGCTACACCTACTCCCGTGAGGACGTCGACGCCCGCTCGCTGGCCAACGCCTACGCCCAGCTGCTCAACAACGTCTTCACCCACGAGATGAAGCCCATGGAGGTGGAGATCCTCGTGGCCGAGGTCGGCGCCGACAAGGACTCCGACCAGCTGTTCCGCATCTCCTACGAGGGCACCATCGTCGACGAGGAGGGCTCCACCGTCCTCGGGGGCGACGCCGACACCGTGAACGAGCGGCTGAAGGCCAACCTCACCGACACCCTCGACATGGCCGCAGCCCTCCGGGCCGCGGTGAGCGCGCTGGCCGGCCCGGAGCGCGTCCTCGAGGCCGCGAACCTGGAGGTGGCCGTGCTGTCGCGCACCCGGGCCCGCCGGGCCTTCCGCCGGGTGCTGCCAGACGAGCTGACGCCCCTCCTCAGCGCCACCGCCTGACCCACGGCGCTCGCCGGCGCAGTCCCCTAGAACGTGCGGGAGAAGAGGACCGCGGCAATCCCCAGGATCGCGCCCAGGACCAGCCACAGCTCCTTGGGGGTGCCGAGCTCGGGCACGTCCTCGGGGTCGTCGAAGGCCGACTCGACGTCGTCGACCATGAGGATCTCCTGCGCCTCCACGAGGTCCTCCTGGTCGACGTAGACGTAGACCACGCCGACCGGGTACAGCCCGTCGACGTTGCCGCGGAGGTCGGTCACGATCCCCTCGGAGCCAAGGCGGGCAGCGATGACGCGGGCATGGAAAGAGCTGCCGACGGTGGTCAAACGCACCATGCGCGTCTGTTGCATCGGTACCAACGGTAGCTTGGCCTTCATGGAGAGGCGCATCTTCGGGCTCGAGAACGAGTACGGCGTCACGTGCACGCTCCGCGGGCAGCGCCGGCTCAGCCCCGACGAGGTCGCCCGGTACCTGTTCCGGCGGGTCGTCTCGTGGGGTCGCAGCAGCAACGTCTTCCTCGAGAACGGGGCCCGGCTCTACCTCGACGTGGGCAGCCACCCCGAGTACGCCACGCCCGAGTGCGACTCCATCGAGGATCTCGTGGCCCATGACAAGGCGGGGGAGCGCATCCTCGAGAGCCTGCTCTCCAGCGCCGAGCAGCGGCTCCGGGAGGAGGGCATCCGGGGCATCGTCTACCTGTTCAAGAACAACACCGACTCGGCCGGCAACTCCTACGGCTGCCACGAGAACTACCTGACCAGCCGCCGCGACGACTTCGGCCACTACGCCGAGGTGCTGATCCCCTTCTTCGTGAGCCGGCAGATCTACGCCGGCGCCGGCAAGGTGCTCAACACGGCCCGGGGCGCCACCTACTGCGTCAGCCAGCGCGCCGAGCACATCTGGGAGGGCGTCTCCTCCGCCACCACCCGGAGCCGGCCCATCATCAACACCCGCGACGAGCCCCACGCCGACGCCGAGCGGTTCCGGCGCCTGCACGTGATCGTGGGCGACTCGAACATGAGCGAGTACGCCACGTTCATCAAGATGGGCACCACCAGCATCCTCCTGCGCATGCTCGAGGACCCGGGCGTCGTCCTCCGGGACATGACGCTCGACAACCCCATCCGGGCCATCCGCGAGATCAGCCACGACATCACCTGCACCCGCAAGGTCCGCCTGGAGAACGGGCGAGAGCTGTCGGCCCTCGAGATCCAGGGCGAGTACCTCAACCGGGCCCTGCGCTACTCCGAGACCCGGGGCCTGAGCCCGCTCGAGGAGCAGGCGCTCAAGATGTGGGAGCACTGCCTCACCAAGATCCAGAACGACCCGATGACCCTCGACCGCGAGTGCGACTGGGTCATCAAGTACAAGATGATCGAGGCCTACCGGGAGCGCCACGGGCTGACCCTCACCAGCCCCAAGGTGGCCCTGCTCGACCTCCAGTACCACGACGTCAACCGCAAGCGGGGCCTCTACTACCTGCTGCAGGACCGGGGCATGGTCGACCGGATCGTCGACGACGAGGCCATCGACCGGGCCGTCACCACGCCTCCCCAGACCACCAGGGCCCGCCTCAGGGGTGAGTTCATCCGTAAGGCCAAGGAGCGCAAGCGGGACTACACGGTCGACTGGGTCCACCTGAAGCTCAACGACCAGGCCCAGCGCACCGTCCTCTGCAAGGACCCCTTCAAGTCCCGCGACGAGCGGGTGGAGAAGCTGATCGCGAGCTTGTGACCGGCCCGGGAGGCCGGTCCGGCAAACACTGATGCCCGCCTTCGCCACCCGGACGGTGGTGGGCATGATCTCCGAGCGGGCCGGGCTGCAGCGGGTGGAGCTCGACGATGGGCGGCGGGCGTACGTCCTGACCCAGCTCATCGGACCGGTGTCGGTGGGCGACCGGGTGGTGGTCAACACCACCGCGGTCGACCTCGGCCTGGGCACCGGCGGGTGGGACGTCGTCCACTGGAACCTGTCGAGGGAGGCGTGGTCCGCTCCGGGCGGTGGGCACGTCCTCAAGCTGCGCTACACCAGCCTGCAGGTCGACACCGGCGTGGCCGCAGAGGCGGCCACCGATCTGGCGGGAAAGCCGGTGGTGGCCTGCGACCTCCACAGCCAGCTGGCGCCGGTCGCGATCGCCTTCGCCGAGGCTGCGCCCGGGTCGCGGCTGTCCTACGTGATGACCGATTCTGCCGCCCTACCCATGGCCCTCTCGGATCTGGTGGCCGATCTCGTCGACCGGGGGCTGCTGGCCGAGACCATCACGTGCGGCCAGGCGTTCGGCGGCGGGCGGGAGGCGGTGAACCTGCACTCGGCGCTCGTCCTGGCCGAGGGCGACGCGGTGGTGGTCGCCCCGGGCCCCGGCGTGGTGGGCACCGGCTCCCGCCTGGGCTTCGGCGGCTTGGAGGTGGCGACGGTGATCGACGCCACCGCTGTCCTCGGTGGGCGACCGATCGTCGCCCTCAGGTACTCCGGCGCCGACGCCCGGGCCCGCCACCAGGGCCGGAGCCACCACACCACCACCGCGCTGGAGCTGGCGTCGCATCCCGCCCTCGCCCCGGAGCCGGCCGACGGCTGGGACGGGCCCGACGTCGGCTCGGTGACCAGCATGGGTCGCACGCAGGCCGAGGACCCCGACTTCTTCCGGTACGCGGCGGCGGCGGGGCTGGCCGCCGCTCAGCTCGTCAACCCGAGCTGAGCCAGGGTGGCCCGGCGCAGCTCGGGCGTCTGGGCCTGGATGGTGAAGAACGCCGCCTCCCGCAGCAGCCGCTGGGCCGGGTGCCCGGACGACATGCCCCGGCCGCCGGTGGCCACCACCAGGGCGGTGGCGGCCCGTACCGCCAGCTCCAGGCTCTGGGCCCGGGCCTCGACCTGGGCGGCGAGGTGGGCGGCGTCGGTGCGGCGGGCGTCGGCCAGGGCGTACGACCGCTTCCGACACTCGTCGAGCTCCCCGCTCAGGCCCGTCGACGGGTGCCCCGCGTCCGCGAGCAGGCGGATGCAGGTGGCGGTGATCCCGAAGGCGGCCGGGTTCGGCTGGGCGGTGGCGACCGTGTCGCGGGCCCGCCACTCGTCCAACGGCATCACCGTGAGGACGTCGTCGTCAGGCACGAACAAGCCGTCGAACGAGAGCCGGACCGTCGACGACGCGCCCATGGCGGCCAGGGCCAGCGGGTCCGACGGCTGCAGCGCCTCTGACGGCGCCGCCTCGACGAGGAAGTACACGACGTCGTCGCCAAGTCGGGCGGCCACGGAGTAGAGGCCGGCCAGGCCCCACGAGGTCACCCACGGCGCCTCCCCGTCGACCACGTACCCGCCTGCCCTCCTCCGGGCGACGACCGCCGGTGAGCCGGGCCGGCGGAGGTAGGCGAAGGCCACGCCGCCCAGCACCCGTCCGGTGCACAGGTCGTCGAGGTGGCGGCGACGAAGGGCCTCGTTGGGCGATCCGGCCAGCATGCGCACCGGCGCGTGGTGCTGCACCCACACGAAGAACGTCACCCCGCAGGCCCCGGCGAGGATCTCGAAGATCTCCCGGGTGGCGGCCAGTGGGGCGGCGGGCGGGCAGAAGAGCCCGCACAGCCCGGACTCGGCCAGCGCTCGCAGATGCCCGGCCGGGACGATGCCGGCCTGATCGGTGGCTTCGGCGGCGGGGCCGAGGAGTCCCGTAGCGAGGCTTCGGGCAGCCGCGACGAGTTGTGGCGCGGTTGCCCCGTCATCCCCGTCCTCGCCGGAGGGGGCGAGGACGTCGTGGACCTCGTCGGTCAGGGCTGTGCGTCGTCCGGGCGAGGGCGGATGCAGTAGGCGCACACGGGGTCGCCCGCCATGGCGTGGGCCAGCCGGGTGACCTCCACGTCGGGCCCCAGTACCCGCTGCAGGAGCGCCAGCTCCATGGCGCAGACCTCGGGGTGGTGCTCGGCGACCCGGTGGATGGCGCAGTTGTTCTCGGTGAGGACCAGCGCCCCCTCGTCGCCCGCCGTCCACTCCGCCTGGTAGCCGGCGAGGTCGCGCAGGCGCGCCACCTCGGCCACCTGCTCCGGCAGGTCGGCGCACGGTCCGACCGTGGCTTCGTACTGGAGCACCTGCTTGTCGTTGCGACGGGCCAGTGCGCCGGCCAGCTCGTCGGGGGACAGGTCGTCGAGGAGGTCGAGGGCCAAGGTGTCGTAGCGACGGGGGAACATCTCGCGGCCCGACGCCGTGAGTCGCCAGCCGGCCGGCGGACGGCCGCGACCGGCCTGGGTGCAGGGCGTCTGCTCGACCAGCCCGTCGGCAGCCAGGGCGGCGAGGTGGCGGCGCACGCCCATACCCGAAATCTCCATCTCGCGCGCCAGCTGCGCGACGGTCACCCCCGGTTGCTTGCGGAGGAGGAGGAGGAGCCGCTGCCGGGAGCTCACCGACCCCGAGGTTACCGGAGGATGAACTTGAGCGGCACCGAAAGCGGCCTCGGACGGGTGGCCGTCCCCGTAGCATCGGTTCCGTGCACCGGCTGGAGCGACTGATCAACCTCGTCGCCGCCCTGCTCCACGCCGACCGGCCACTGACCGCCGACGAGCTGCGCAACCGTCTTCCCGGGTACGCCGAGGACCACGGCGCGTTCCGGCGGGCCTTCGAGCGGGACAAGGAGGCGCTGCGGGACCTGGGCATCCCGGTGGTGCTCGAGCCGGTCGACGACGCCGCCCAGCCCGGCGTCGTGGGCTACCGCATCCCCAAGGAGGCCTACTACCTGAAGGACCCCGGCCTGGCGCCCGACGAGCTGGCCGCCCTGCACCTCGCCGCTTCCGCGGTCCGCCTCGAGGGGGCCAGTGGGGTGGCGGCGCTGTGGAAGCTGGGCGGGGAGCTCGGCGAACAGGGGCCGAGCAGTCCCTCTGCGGTCGCCGCCCTCCCCGGCACCGCCCATCTCGGGCCGGTCTTCGCCGCCATCAGCGCCCGGCGGAGGATCGGGTTCATCTACCGGGGCCGGGCCCGCAACGTCGACCCGTGGCGGCTCTCCTTCCGCAACGGCCACTGGTACCTGGCCGGCCACGACCACGACGCGGGCGAGGAGCGGATGTTCCGCCTGGACCGCGTGGAGTCCGACGTCGAGGTCACCGGCGACGAGGGCGCCTTCGAGCGACCGCCCCATTCCGGGGCCCAAGCGCCGCCGTGGGAGATGGGCGGGGAGGAGGCCCTCACCGCCCGCCTCCTCGTCGACGCCGGCCAGGCCACCTGGGCGGCGGCCCACGTCGGGCCTGATGCGGTCGAGGCGTGGCGCCCCGACGGATCGGTGGTCCTGGCCGTGCGGGTGACCAACCGCGACGCCTTCCGGTCCTTCGTCCTCGGGTTCCTCGACCATGCCGAGGTGCTCGGGCCTCCCGAGCTGCGGGCCGACATGGTGGAGTGGCTGGAGAACCTGTGCCCAAGCTGAGCGCCGACGAGCGTCTCCAGCGCCTGCTGGCGCTCATCCCGTGGGTCGCGTCGCGGGACGGGCCCCGGGTCGACGACGTGTGCGCCCGGTTCGGCTGCACCCAGTCCGAGCTGGTCGCCGACCTCGAGCTGCTGTTCCTCTGCGGGCTCCACCCCTACACCCCCGATGTCCTCATCGACGTCGACATCGCCGACGGCCGGGTCTGGATCCGCTACGCCGAGTACTTCGCCCGGCCCCTGCGGCTCACCCCGGCCGAGGGCCTGGCCCTCCTGGCCGCCGGCCGCACCGTGCTGGCCACCTCGGGGGGCGACGACGGCGGACCGCTCGAGCGAGGCCTGGCCAAGCTGGCCTCGGCCATGGGCGTCGACGCGGGCGAGGCGGTGGAGATCGAGCTCGGGCCCGTCGCCGAGGACCTGCTCAGCACCCTCCGCAGTGCGGCGGCGGGCGGTCGCCAGGTCGAGATCGACTACTACTCCTTCGGTCGCGACGAGCGGGCCCGGCGGGTGGTCGACCCGTACGCGGTGTTCTCCGCTGCCGGCCAGTGGTACGTGTCGGGGTGGTGCCACCGGGTCGACGACGAGCGGCTGTTCCGCGTCGACCGCATCGCCACCGCCACCGCGCTGGACTCCCGCTTCGAGCCGCGGGCCACCCCGCCGGAGCTTGCCGCATACCGGCCGGACGAGGCCGACCCGCGCGTCACTCTCCAGCTCGGTCCCTCCGCCCGCTGGGTCGTCGAGCAGTACCCGGTGGAGAAAGTGGAGGAGGTCGAGGGCGGTGGATTGCGGGTGACGCTCGCCGCCAGCCAGCCGGCGTGGCTGGAGCGCCTGCTCCTCCGCCTCGGCCCGCAGGCCACCGTGGTGGGCGGCGACGGGGGCGTGGCCGGTGAGGCGGCACGCCGACTGCTTGTGCGGTACCGGGGGTAGCCTCGTTCACAGATGTCCATCGAAGACGACCCAGTGCTGTCCGAGGCCGCCCGGCCGGTCAGCGTCACCGAGGCGCCCGAGGCCCCGGAGAAGCCGTCGAGCCTCAGGAACACCCTGGAGTGGGTGATCATCGCCGGCGGCGCCCTGCTGGTGGCCTTCGTCATCAAGACCTTCCTGCTCCAGGCGTTCTACATCCCCTCGCTCTCCATGGCGCCCACCCTCAAGGAGAACGACCGGGTGCTGGTCAACAAGCTCAGCTACGACCTGCACGACGTCAACCGGGGTGACGTGGTGGTCTTCGAGAGCCCGCCGAACGAGGGGTCGGCCACCAAGGACCTCATCAAGCGGGTCATCGGCCTGCCCGGGGAGACGGTGGAGTCGCGCGACGGCCAGGTCCTCATCAACGGCCAGGTGCTCGACGAGCCCTATCTGGAGCGTGACGTGCAGACGAGGGGCCCGATGTGCCAGGTGGAGACGTTGCCCGGGTGCCAGGGGCCGGAGAAGGTCGTCGTGCCGGCGGACGCCTACTTCGTCATGGGCGACAACCGGGCCAACTCCCGGGACAGCCGGTTCGTCGGCGCCATCCCCGACGACCTCATCATCGGGCGCGCCTTCGTCAAGGTGTGGCCCGTCACCGCCCTCGGGCTGCTCTAACCCTTCGAGCCGGGGCGGCGCACGAGGAACGGCCCGAGGGCGAGGGCGTCGACCGGAGCCGAGCCGAAGCACTCCAGGGCGTCGCGCGGGTCGTCGACCATCGGGCGGCCGGCGGTGTTGAGGCTGGTGTTGATGACGACCGGCACCCCCGTACGGCGGGCGAACGCCTCGAGCATGCGGGCGACGAGTGGTTCCTCCGCGGCGTCGACGGTCTGGATGCGGGCGGTCCCGTCGACGTGCAGCGCGGCCGGGATGCGGGGCGCCCACTCCGGGCTCACCCGGTGGGTGAAGAGCATGAACGGGCTCGGCATCACGCCCTGGAAGATCTCCGACGCCCGGTCCGCGAGCACCATGGGCGCCACCGGCCGGAACTCCTCGCGCCCCTTGACCCGGTTCAGGCGCTCCAGGTTGTCCGGGAAGCCCGGGTTGGCCAGGAGGCTGCGATGACCCAGGGCCCGGGGCCCGTACTCGCTGCGACCCTGGAACCAGGCCACCACCCCGTTGGCGGCCAGCACCTCGGCCACCGCCTCGGCGACGTCGTCGGGGCGGTCGTAGGCCACGTTCGCCTCGAGGAGCCAGCCCTCGAGGTCGGCGTCGTCCCAGCCCCGGCCCAGTGCCGCGCTGGCCATGGGAGAGACCTTGTCGCCCATGCTGTGGGCGACGTGCATGGCCGCGCCCAGAGCCGTGCCGGCGTCTCCGGCCGCGGGCTGCACCCAGAGCTGCTCGAACGGCCCCTGCTCGGCGACGACGGAGTTCGCAACGCAGTTCAGGGCCACGCCGCCGGCCAGGGTGAGGGTCTTCTCACCGGTCTGGGCGTGGAGCCAGCGGGTGAGGTCGAGGAGCACCTCCTGCAGCCGGATCTGCACGCTCGAGGCCAGGTCGGCGTGCTCGGGCCCCCAGTCCTCCGAGGCGGACCGGCGCTTGACCAGGGCGCCCCAGTCGATGGGGTCCACCCGGAACCCGCCGTCGCCGGTGGCGGCGACCCACGCCCGCATCTCGGGAAGGAACGACGGGGCGCCGTAGGCGGCGAGAGCCATGACCTTGTACTCGTCCGAGGAGCGGCGGAATCCCAGGTGCTCGGTGACCTCCTCGTACAGGAGGCCGAGAGAGTGGGGAAGGTTCTGGATGGCCAGCACCTCGAGGTCGCCGTCGACCGAGCGCCCGGCCAGGTGCGACGCCCGCTCGCCCCGTCCGTCGAGCACGAGCACGGCCGACGACGGGTACGGCGCCGCGAGGTGGGCCGAGGCGGCATGGGCCAGGTGGTGGGGCACGTAGCGGACGCAGGCCGGGTCGAGTCCGGGGAGCGCGGTGCGCAGGAACAGCGGCGCCCGCTGGGCGTAGAAGGTGCGCAGCCCCTCCCAGTCGTCTGCGGCGATGTCGGTGGGGTCGAGCGGGGGAGCGAGAGAGGGGTCATAGGAGTAGGCGACCGCGTCGAGCTCGTCCGCCGTGATCCCGGCCGACGACAGGCACCAGGCGGCCGACTGGACCGGGAGCTCCCATGTCGAGAACGGCACGGGGTCCTTGCCGTGCTTGCGCCGGCTGAAGCGCTCCTCCTCGGCCGCAGCCACGACCACCCCGTCCACCACGAGTGCGGCGGCAGGGTCATGGAAGACGGCGTTCAGCCCGAGTACGCGCATGGCCCCGCGGCTACCCAATCATGGTGATCGGGAAAACGGGGTAGGGCGCGGGCATGCGCGTGGTGGTGACGGGAGCGACCGGCAATGTCGGGACCAGCCTGGTGCGGGTGCTCGCCGCCGACCCGGCGGTGACGTCCATCGTGGGCCTGGCCCGCCGGCGTCCGGATCTTCACCTGCCCAAGGTCGAGTGGGTGGCGGCCGACGTGAGCCGTGACGACCTCGACGGCCCCTTCACCGGCGCCGACGTGGTCGTCCACCTGGCTTGGCTCATCCAGCCCTCGCACCGCCTCGACGTCCTCGAGGCCACCAATGTGACCGGCAGCAAGCGGGTGTTCCAGGCCGCGGCCCGGGCCGGCGCCCGGGCCCTTGTCTACGCCTCCTCGATCGGCGCCTACTCCCCGGGCCCCAAGGACCGCCGGGTCGACGAATCCTGGCCCACCGAGGGGATCGGGTCGAGCTTCTACTCCCGCCACAAGGCGGCCACCGAGCGTCTCCTCGACCACTTCGAGGCCGAGCACCCCGAGGTCCGGGTGGTGCGCCTGCGCCCTGCGCTCATCTTCAAGCGCGAAGCGGCCTCGGGGATCCGCCGGCTCTTCCTCGGACGGCTGGTCCCGCCCCAGCTCCTCCGCCCCTCACGGATTCCGGTGGTCCCCAGGACCGAGCGGCTGGTCTTCCAGGCCGTGCACACCGAGGACGTGGTCGAGGCCTACCGGCTGGCGATCGTCGGCGAGGCCAGGGGGGCGTTCAACATCGCCGCCGACCCGGTCCTCGACGCCGACGAGCTGGGCCGCATCCTGGGTGCCCGTCCCGTGCCGGTGCCGCCGGCCGTCCTACGGGCCGCCGCCGACGTGTCGTGGCGGGCCCACCTGCAGCCCACTCCGCCGGGGTGGGTCGATCTTGCCGTCGGCGTCCCCGTCATGGACACGGCCCGAGCCCGCCAGGAGCTCGACTGGCATCCCACCCGAACGTCGGGCGAGGCCCTGTGCGAGCTGCTGGAAGGCTTCGCCGACCGGGCCTTCGGCCCGACCGCTCCCTTGGCCCGGGAGGGCTGGCGGGCGCCGGGCGTCACGGCCGTCACCCCCCAGGTGCCCGCGTCCTAGCTCGAGCGCGGCTTCTTCGGGCCGGGAAGTACCGCCACGGTATCCCCAGGCCCGAAGACGCTCAGCCGGCGGGAGCGAACTGGCCTTCGAGGCGCTCGGCCAGGCGGCCGATGGCCCGAACGGCCTCCGAATCGGGCGCGGTGTCGAGCACGCACTTCGACGCCCGGTCGGCGGCGGGGACGGCACCGTCCTCGGGAACGACGATCAGCAGCTCACAGCCGCGCTCGGCGGCGAAGGCCTCCATGCGCTCGACGTCGGCCGGGCCGGTGGCCCGGTTGCCGATGAAAGCGATCCGGGGGATGCCGAGCTCCAGGGCCAGCTTGTGGGTCCGGTCGGCCGTCATCATCACCTTGGCCGTGGGCTGGACCACGACGAGCAGCAGGTCGACGTAGCGCAGGGTGCCCCCGGCCCAGGACAGGTGCTCCAGTCCGGCCTCCATGTCGGCGACCACGAAGGTGCCGGGCAGCTCGTTCTCGATCCTCTCGATGAAGTCACGCACGGTGACATGGGCGGTGCCCGTTCAGCCGGAGCCCGCTTTCTCCGCCATCGCCCCCAGCAGGATGGTGGTGCCGTCCGGCCCCGGCGTGCCGTACTGCTCGAGCAGCTGGACGGGGGACAGGCCCTCGGGCACCCGCCGGCGGGGCCCGGACTGGTCGAGGAACGGGCGCAGCTTGGCTGCTCCCTCCTCACCGAGACCGATGTTGGCCCCCAGGTTCGGGTCGGAGTCGCAGTCGATGGCGATCACCCGATGGCCGTTGCGGGCGAGGGTGCGGGACAACACGGCGGAGATGGTGGTCTTACCCACCCCGCCCTTGCCGGAGATGCCGAGGCGCATCCCCAGAGCCTAGTTACGGAAGAAGGCGGCGGATAGGGTCGACCCAGGTGTCCGGGTCGGCCGGGTCGAGGGCGATGTCGGCGCCCAGCGGGAGCACCTGATCGGTGGTGACGGCGGCGACGGGGAGGAAGCGGCCGCACGCCGCGGCCCGCAATTCCATGACGAACTCCTTGCCGGTCGGGCCGGTGGCGTCGATCAGTACGACGGTGGGGATGAGCCCGCCGCACATCTCCGGCTCGATCGTGTCGAACGTCCGGGCCACGAAGCGGCAGTCGACAAGGTGGCCCTGCAGGGCGCGCGCCTTGTCGTCGTCGACGCCGATGGTGAGGATGATCGACGGCGGCAGCCCGGCCAGGCGGCGGGCGCCACCCAGCTCGGCGGTGTAGTCGGGCTCCTTGAACGGCTCGTCGGTGGCGTAGTCGCCGAGGAAGGCGTCGAGCCCGGCCCGGGTGGTGATGGCATTGGTGGCGGTGGCCCCGTCCTTGGCCCAGACCTCCCACTGCACGATGCCCAGGGCGATCTCGGTGTAGGTGATGGCGTAGAGCAACGACGGGTTGGTGTCGACCGGCTGCATCCCCATCACGGAGAGCTCCATCGCCACCTGCTGGAGCACGTCGGTCTCCCGGGGCGGAGCTTCGTTGCGGATGGCGAAGGTGTCGGGAGTGACCCGGAACGCGGCCTGCCACCAGCCGTCGAAGAACAGGCAGTCACCCTCCAGGTGCGTGCTCGGACCGAAGGCGGTGCGCGCCCCCTCGTGCACGAACGCGGCGATGACTTCCCGGTCTTCCATGGCCTGCAGCGTACCGGCGGTGGGTACCGTACGGGCATCGAGGAGGCCTTCTGCTACATCACCACCACCGGCCGGCGGACGGGCAAGCCCCACCGCATCGAGATCTGGTTCGGGAGCGAGGCGGGCAGCCGCACCATCTATGTGCTGGCGGGCGGCAGGGACCGGGCCGACTTCGTCCGCAACGCCATGGCCGATCCCCGGGCGACCGTGCGGATCGGTGACGAGGAGGGAGCAGCCAGGGCCCGGGTGCTGGACCCGGACACCGAGGAGGACGCCCTGGCCCGCCGGCTCGTGCTGGCGAAGTACCAGGCAGCGGGCGAGGGCGACCTCGAGAGTTGGGGCCGCTCCGCCCTACCTGTGGCGTTCGACCTCGACTTCTGAACGGCTGGAGCGCTCAGCGGCTCAGACCGGGCAGGCAGTGACCCGGATCTCGTCCTGGGCCATGGCGATCGCGTGCAGGCGCAGGTTCCCCGGGAGCTGACTGACGAAGCCGTCGAGCCGCTTCTTGACCTCGGCGAGCATCCGGGGCTTGACGTCCCGCTCGACCAGCGTCTTGCACTCGGCGTACGCCGTCTGCGGGTTGACGCCCGACTCCTCGGTCACGTCCTCGGTCGAGGCCACGCCGTACACGCTGCACGAGGACATGTAGACGAACCGCTTGACGCCGACGCGCTTGGCCAGGTCGGCCAGCCGGACGGTCGCCTTGTGGTTGATCTCGTAGGTGATGTGCGGCGCGAGCTGGCCGGCCGGGTCGTTCGACAGCTCGGCCATGTGGACGATCGCCTCGACGCCCTTCAGGTCATTCTCGTCGAGGTGGCGGATGTCCTTGGCCAGCGTCCGC
>CADCTB010000189.1 GCA_902805665.1 uncultured Acidimicrobiales bacterium | reverse complement strand
CCACGGCGAGGGTGCGTTCTTCCCACCCTCGCCGTGGCCGCCGTCATGGGTGTCGCCCTCGGCCGGTTCGCGCTGGCCGGGGGCGACTCCGCGCCACCCGCCCCCGTCCGCGCCGCGGGCGGGGGCGCACAGGCGGCCATCTCTGATCTTCAACGCCGGCTCGGGGACTCGCCCGACGACCCCGGCCTCCTCACCCGCCTGGGCGAGGCCTACCTGCTCCGGGCCCGGGAGACCGCCGACCCGAGCTGGTTCACGAAGGCGGCCCAGGCCCTCGACCGCAGCCAGGCCCTGGCGCCCGACCGGCCGCCGACTCTCACCGGCCTCGGCCTGCTGGCCCTGAGCCGCCACGACTTCTCCGCCGCCCTCGAGCTCGGGCGGCGCGCCCACGAGCTCGACCCCGCCTCGCCCCAGCCGCTCGGGGTCGTCGTCGACGCCCAGGTCGAGCTGGGCCGGTACGACGAGGCCACCGAGACGGCCCAGCAGATGCTCGACCGCCGGCCGTCGCTCGCCAGCCTGTCCCGCGCGTCCTACCTGCGCGAGCTGCACGGCGACATTCCTGGCGCGATCACCGCCATGACACAGGCGGCCATCGCCGGCGCGGGCTCGGCGCCCGCCGACGTGGCCTACGTCGAGACCCTGCTCGGCGACCTGCACCTCGGCGCCGGCGCCCTGCCCGAGGCCGAGGGCGCCTACCGGCGGGCCCTCGGCCGCGCCGACTCGCCCGCCGCCGAGGTCGGCCTGGCCCGGGTGGCCGCGGCCCGTGGCGACCTGGCCGGCGCCGCCGTCCTGCTGGAGGAGGTCACCGGCCGCCTGCCCCAGCCGGCCTGGCTGGCCTTGCTGGGCGACGTCTACGCCGCCCTCGGCCGGCCGGCCGACGCTGCGGCCCAGTACGACCTTGTCCGCCGGGTCGAGGACCTCAACCGCGCCAATGGGGTGGCCGTCGACCTGGAGCTGGCCCGCTTCGAGGCCGACCACGCCCGTGACCCGGGCGCCGACGCCGCCGCCGCAGTGGCCATGGCCCGGGAGGCGCTGGCCACCCGGCCGACGCTCTTCGCCGAGGACACGCTGGCGTGGGCGCTGCGCGAGGCGGGCCAACCGGCCGAGGCCCTGGCCCACGCCCAGGCCGCAGTCCGCCTCGGCACCGCCGACGCCCTGCTCTGGTACCACCTCGCCGCCATTGAGGCCGACCTCGGCCGGGTCGACGATGCCCGCGACCACCTGGCCCGCGCCCTGTCCACCAACCCCCACCTCACCGTGCGCGACCTGCCCGCGGCACGCGACCTGGCCGCCCGCCTGGGCGTGTCGGCATGAGGCGCGCCCTTGCCGCTCTGGCCGTGGCAGCTGCGGTCCTGCTGCCGGCCGGTGCCGCCTCAGCGCACCCGCTCGGCAACTTCACCGTCAACACCTACACCGGGCTCCGCATCCAGCCCGACCGGGTGGTCGTCGACCTGGTTGTCGACATGGCCGAGATCCCCGCAGTGCAGGCTCGACGGGTCATCGACGCCGACGGCGACGGCGACGTAGGCGACGACGAGGCTGCCGGGTACGCGGCCCGGGCCTGTCCCGACGCCGCCGCCAAGATCGACCTCACCGTGGACGGCCGCCCGGCATCGTTGCGAGCCACGTCGGCGGACGTCACCTTCCCGCCCGGGACCGCCGGCCTGCCCACCCTCCGCCTCACGTGCGCCCTCGTCGCCGACACCGCCGGGCAACGGAGCGAGCGGGAGGTCGAGCTCGCCAGCGCCGCCTTCACCGACCGCGTCGGCTGGCGGGAGATCACCGCGGTCGGCGACCGCACGACGATCGTCTCGTCGAACGTGCGGGCGGTCAGCACGAGCGGCCGCCTGACCGCCTACCCCGACGACCTCCTGTCCTCGCCCCCAGATCAGCGCACGGCCACGGTGCGGGCCCGTCCGGGTGGCCCCGCAGCCCCTGAGGTCGCCGGCGCCGTCCCTGGCGCCCGGGTGGCCCAGCCCCGCGGCCTCGACGGCGCCACCCGCTCCTTCACCAACCTGGTGGCCCGCCAGCAGCTCACGGTCGCCTTCGGCATCCTGGCGTTCGGCCTTGCCGTCGGGCTGGGCGCCATCCACGCCTTCGCTCCGGGGCACGGCAAGACGGTGATGGCCGCGTACCTCGTCGGCGAGCGGGGCTCGCTCCGCCAGGCGGCGGTCATCGGGCTCACCGTCACGGCCACCCACACTGCCGGTGTGCTCCTCCTGGGGGTCGTGCTGTCGGCGTCGACGACCCTGGCCCCGGAGACCATCTATCCCTGGCTGGGGTTGGCCAGCGGACTCATGCTGGCCGGCATCGGCGGCGGCCTGCTGTTGCGCGCCGTCCGCCGCGGTCCGGTGCTCGTGGCGGCCGGCCATTCCCACGACCACTCGCACGGTCCCGGCCATTCCCACCATCACCACGGGCACCACGACGACGAGCGACCGGTGGCGTGGCGGTCACTGGTCCCCCTGGGCCTGGCCGGTGGGATGGTGCCCAGCCCCTCGGCGATCGTCGTGCTGCTGGGCGCCATCGCCCTCGGGCGCGCCTGGTTCGGCGTGGTCCTGGTGATCGCCTACGGGCTGGGGATGGCGGTCACCCTCACCGGCGCCGGCCTCCTCCTCGTGCGGGCCAGAGGCGTCGTCGAGCACCGCCTGTCGGGCCGCCTGGCGTCAGTGGCCGGCGCGCTCCCGCTGCTCACGGCGGGGTGCATCGTCGCCGCCGGGCTGTTCCTGGCCCTGCGGGGCGCCGCTCAACTCTGAGCCGGCGACGGCCCGAACGGCGAACTCGACGATCCTCCGCTCCAACTCCTCACGCTCGAGGTCGAGGGTGGCGACGTGCCGGCTGCGCTCCAGCCACACCCGCTCGACCGGCCCCGACACCGCGCCGGCCACGACGTCGCTCGACACCGACGGCACCACGTTGTCGTGGCGGCTGCTGAGGATGAGCACCGGGCAGCGGACGTCGCCCAGGCGCGGGCGCAGGCCGACAAGGCCCCGGCTCAACGACAGCAGAGCCGCCACCGGCAGGCGGTCGTAGGCCACTTCCACGGCGTCGGGGTCGGCGATGTCGTTGCCCACCCCTGGAAGGAACCGCTCCCCCGCGGCAAGGAACGCCTCCAGCGTGGAGAGGAAGTCTTCGGCCGGCGGGTCGACCAGCGGGTTGACCACGGCCAGCGCGGCCACCTCGGGATGACCGGCGGCCACGCTCGCGGCAAGGGCACCGCCCACCGACAGGCCGGTGGCCACCACCGGCCCGCTGCGGGCGGCCAAGCGCTGGTAGGCGGACTCGGCCGCCACCGACCAGTCGTCCCACCCGCAGCCGGCGAGGTCCTCGGGCGACGTGCCGTGCCCGGGCAGCAGGGGCATCTCCACCTCGAAGCCTGCCGCAGCCAGCGCGGCGCCGAGACCGGCCACACCCTGTGGTGAGCCGGTGAGGCCGTGGAGCACCAGCGCCCCCGGCGTGGCGCTCACGTCCCGCCGGTGCGGCGGGACATGGCCTGGAACCTGAGCATGTCGGCCGACATGCCGGCCACCGCCTCGTCGAGGGTGATGGCCTGCACCGGTACGCGGTAGACGGAAAGCTCCTCGAGCATGGCCTCAGGAGAGACCTCGTCGATCAGGCTGTCGACCACCAGCGAGAGGCGGGCCGGATAGGCGAACTCGGCCCGATAGCTGGGCTCGTCGTCGACCACCTTCCCCCAGAGGGCGACCTGGCCGAGCACGATGGCCTCGGGAGCCAGGCACAGGCCGTGCTGGCGGAGCGCTTCCAGGTCCGGGTTGGCGTAGAGGCCGCAGTTGCAGCGCTCGGCCGGAGCCGGATGGCCCACCTCCACGCAGAGCGCCCGCAGCACCCGCCCCGGCGGCCACTCGAACTCGCGCTGGGTCACCGACCGCAGCAGCCGGCGGGACGACAGCTGCCAGTACCGCCATCCGAAGACCGGGTCGTCCCGGTCGCGGACGATCAGGCCCGGCCCGGAGGCCGGGTGTCCTCCGGAAGCACCCACTTGCCCGTCTCCGGGAACAGCGGGTCGACGGTGCAGTAGGACTCCGGGTCCGGCTGCCACATCGACGACGCCGTCTCGTAGCACGCGGTGTGGAACGTCATCGCCGTGGGGCACATGGCTCCGGCCACGGTCAGCTCGGTCTTGACCATGTCGTCCGCCGGCACGTTCTGGCCGCAGACGTCACACTGCTCGAGAATCGCCCTCTGCGTCTCACCGTTCGGTTCGCTCACGTGCACATTCTACGGCGCGGTCACCCGGTAGCGTCGCTGTGTGCCCACCTTCCCGTTCCTGTCCGACGAGTGGATCGCCGAAGCCCGGAAGATCCGGGCCGAGATGACGGATCCCGCCCGCGAGGCGTCCGCCGCCGCTGCGTCGGTGCGCATGAACCAGGTCATCACCGACGTCCCCTTCGGCGACGGCAAGCTCGACGCCCACCTCGACACCTCCTCGGGGACGCTCGAGATGGAGACCGGGCACCTCGAGCAGCCCGACGTCACCGTCACCCTCGACTACGCCACCGCCAAGGCGATCTTCGTCGACGGCACCATGGAGGCGGGGATGAAGGCGTTCATGGAGGGCAAGGTCCGGGTGCAGGGCGACATGGCCAAGCTCATCTCCGCCCTGCAGCAGCTGGCCCCGCCCGACCCCGGCGCGATCGACCAGGCCCAGGCCCGCATCCGCGACATCACCGAGTAGGTCGGCGGAGAGCCGCCATTCAACGCAGGCGCTCACCGAGCTCGGCGGGCGTCCAGCGGCCGTCCTTCTCCACTGTCGCTTCCACCGACCACGGCCGGAACAGCTCCACCTTGCCGCCTTGGGCCAGGAACACCTTGCCAGTGACCTCGCAGCCGGCCGAGGCCAGCCATGCGACCAGGGGCGAGACGTTGGCCGGGTGCCACGGGTCGAACGCACCCGGGTCGGAGGGGGGCGCCATCCGTTCGGCCAGGGCGGGGACCGACTCCGTGAGGCGGGTGCGGGCCAGCGGAGCCACCGCATTCACCCGCACGCCGTACCGGCCGAGCTCCGCGGCGGCGACCACCGTGAACGCGGCGACGCCGGCCTTGGCCGCTCCGTAGTTGGACTGGCCGGGGTTGCCCACCAACCCAGAGGTCGACGTGGTGCACACCACCGACGCCCGCACCTCCGAGCCGCCCTTGGACCGCTGCCGCCAGTACGCCGCCGCCCATCGGGTGGGCACGAAGTGGCCCTTGAGATGGGAGCGGACGACATGGTCCCAGTCATCTTCGGTCATGTTGACCAGGAGGCGGTCGGCCACGTTCCCCGCATTGTTCACGAGGACGTGGAGGTCGCCGTAGGTCTCCACCGCGAGATCGACGAGCGCCTCGCCGGTCTCCCACGTGGCCACGTCGCCTGGCGCCGCCACTGCCTCGCCCCCGGCCGCCACGATCTCGCCCACCACCATCTGAGCCGGCTCGGCGTCGATGTCGTTGACCACCACCCGGGCGCCCTCGGCCCCCAGCAGCAAGGCGTGCTCCCGCCCGAGCCCCCTGGCCGCGCCGGTGACGATCGCGACCCGGCCCGCCAGGGTCATTGCCAGACGGCCGACGGCCGGCTCCGCCGGCTGGCCGGAGCTCCGTCAACTCGCCGGGCAAGCTCCGCTTGCGAGGCGATCAAAGGATGAAGACGTCGACCGAGCTGCCGGGGGTGACCTTGGTGCCGGGGATCGGCGTGCTGAGGAACACCTTGCCGCCGGTGGGGCCGTACTTCCCGTCGAGCTTCAGGCCGACGGTGGCCAGCTTGGCTTCGGCTTCGGCGACGGTGAGGCCGTTGACCGAGGGCACCTCGGGCCGTCCGGCCGAGACCGTCATGGTGATGACGTCACCCCGCTTGACGGTGGCGCCCTGGGTGGGCGAGGCGATCACGACCTTGCCCTTCGTGTCGTCATCGGCGTTGTACTGGTCGGGCGCCCGGGCGGCCCGTAGCCCGATGGCCTCCAGGGCGGCCACCGCCGACTCGTAGGTGCGCCCGGCCAGGGTGGGAACGGTGCGGGGCGCCGGCCCGGCGGACACCTTGAGGCTGACCTTGGCGCCCTTCGGCGGCGACGTGCCCTTGGGCGCCCAGTCCATGACGACACCGGCTGCGACCGTCTCGTCGTACGGCTTCTCGACGTCGCCGAGGACGTGGCCCACCTTCTCGATCTCGGCCTTGGCCTTGGCCTCGGTGAGGTCGGTGAGGTCGGGGATCGGCGTAGGGGGCGGGCCCTTGGAGACGATGAGCGTCACCCGGTCGCCCTCCTTGAGGGCGATGGGCCTGCCCTTGCCGTCGACGCCGGCCTTCGGGCGCTGATCGGTGACGATGCCCGGCACGGTGGCGTCGATGAACTGCTCCTCGACCGCGACCTCGAACCGGACGGCCCTCAGCGCGCCCTCGGCCGTGGCCCGGTCGCGCTGGGTGACGTCGGGAAGCGGATGGCTCGGCACCTGCTCGCCGATGAGCAGGTACGCGCCTGCGCCGCCGCCGCCCAGCAGGGCCACCATGAGCAGGACCACCCACGGCCAGCGCCGGCGACGGGCGCCCTTCCGTGACGTCAGCACCGCGGTGACCTCGGCCCGCTCCGCGCGCCTGGCCGCCCGCCTCGACCCCGACTCGGGCCGGGCGATGACGCCGGTGGGCGCAGGCTCGTCGATGGTCTCGGTAACAGTGGGGGTGGCGCGGGTCACTGCCTCGTCAGGCGGCGCGGCGACGGACATGTCGGTGACGGTGACGTCGGCCTCGAACGGTTGCTTCTCCTGGGCGACGGCCTTCGGCACGTTCCCGAGGTCGGTGGGGTCGCCCTCGAGGGCGGCCAGGTGGTTGAGGTCGAAGGTGGCCGGCCCGGCCAGGGCCAGTGGCTCGGGTGCGGGCAACTCGGGCGCCACCGCCTGCAGCGCGGCGGCGAACGACATGGCGTCGAGGCGTTCGGTTGGATCCGGGCGCCCGGCCCGGGCCACCACCGGCCCGAGCGGGCCCAGCTCGGGTGGCGCCTCCAGTGGCGTGTCCAGCCGGCCCACCAACGTGGCGACGGTGGTCTCGGCCGCGAACGGCACCCGGCCGGTGACCGCCTCCACCAGCACGACGGCCAGGGAGTAGACGTCGGCCTTGCCGTCGACCGGGACGCCCTTCACCTGCTCGGGCGACGCGTAGCGGGCGGTGCCGAGCACCGCGCCCACCGGCTCGGTCCAGGCCGCCTCGGCGAGGGCCCGGGCCAGGCCGAAGTCGGCGATGCGCAGCCGGCCCTCCTCGTCGAAGAGCAGGTTGGCCGGCTTGATGTCGCGGTGGACCAGGCCCCGCCCGTGGGCGTAGGCCAGGGCCTTGCCCGCCTCCAGTCCCACCATGAGCGCCTGGGAGGGGCTGAGCCGCCGGCCCCGGTCGAGCACGGCCCGCAGGCTGCCCCCGCCCAGGTACTCCGAGACCAGGTACGGCCCGTCGGCCTCCTCGCCCCAGTCGAACACCGCCATGACGTGCGGGTGGTTCAGGGCGGCCGCGGCCCGGGCCTCGGCCCGGAAGCGCCGCAGGAAGGCCTCGTCGTCGGCCAGCGCCGGATGCAGGATCTTGACGGCCACCCGCCGGCGGAGGCGCACGTCGTCGGCCAGGAAGACGTGGGCCGACGCGCCGGTGCCGATCGGGGCCAGGAGGCGGTACCGGCCTCCCAGGACGCGACCAAGGTGGTCAGCGATCCGGGTCGAAGCCACGTTCGCAAGGGTACCGTGCGCGGCTGCTCAACCACTGGCAATCACGTAGGGGACAATGGTGGGGTGCTCCGCCGCGTGATCATGACCCTCATCGCCGCCGCCGCCGTCGGCGGCCTGGTGTTCGCCTTCTCCGGGCCCACCCAGGAGGACGGGCCGGGCATGCCACCGGCGGTCGAGTCGGTGTTCCCGCCGCCCGGCAACCTCGAGCTGCGGCAGGCGAAGATCGTCGCCGACCTGGCCGTCGGCTACACCGGGTACCTGTCCATCGACGGCAACGAGGTGCCGGAGGACGAGATCCAGTTCGTCGACGCGCTCAACACGGTCACCCTCCGGCCCGGGCCCGGCAGCGACTTCGCCACCTTCGAGCCGGGACAGCACTGCGCCACCGTCTTCTACCGCCAGATCGGCCAGCCCCGGGCCAACTCCACGTCGTACCGCTGGTGCTTCCGGCTCCACTGAGCTGACGCGACTCCGTGGACTGCGTCTTCTGCAGCATCGTGGCCGGTGAGACGCCGGCCCACGTCGTGGCCTCCGACGACACCACGCTGGCGTTTCTCGACGTCCGCCCCGTCTTCCCCGGCCACGTCCTGCTCGTGCCGAGAGCCCACCACGAGACGCTGACCGACCTGCCGCCGGCCCTTGTCGCCCCGCTCTTCGACGCGGCCCAGCGCCTGAGCCGGGCGGTGGAGGCCGGCATGGAGGCCCACGGCACGTTCGTGGCCATGAACAACCGGGTCAGCCAGAGCGTGCCCCATCTGCATGTCCACGTCGTCCCCCGCCGTCGCAAGGACGGGCTCCGGGGGTTCTTCTGGCCCCGCCAGCGCTATGCCGGTGAGGAGGAGATGGCGTCAGTGGCCGCCCGCATCCGGGCGGCCACTGACAATCCCGAGACTTCCTAGCTCGCCCGCGGCACCCAGCCGATGGCGACCTGGTTGCGCACGCTCTCGTCGAGGCAGCCGTCCTGGTTGGCGTCGTAGCAGAACAGCACCCGCGACTGGCCGGGCTGGCTCGTGTTGTTCACCCGGGCGTGGTACTCGAGGGCGCCGGTGCCGGTGGACTGGTAGCCGCTCAGGTGGCAGTGCTCGAAGTTCCCGTCACCGTTGTGGTCGTGGCGCACGGCGGTCTTCGGCCCGGCACCGTCGGGGTCAGGGCAGGCGCTGATCGTGCCGACGCCGAACAGCTCGAACGTGGCCGGCACGTCGACGTCGCTGACCGTCGCGCCCGGCCCGGCGGCGCTGCCGAAGATGCAGGCGTCGATGTGCACGTTGTTGGCCGTGCTCCCCGGGGCGCTGAGGGCCTGGATGTCGTCGTAATCCGGAGTGGCGCAGTTGGAGTTGGGGTTGACGTCGGGGTTGAACGTGGCCAGGCCGGCGTCGTTGCGGACGTAGGCGGTGGCCCTTACCGGCACGTGGGCGCCGATGGCCGGTCCCGACATGGCGAGGAATCCCAGACAGAGCGCTGACGCGCCCACCACAGCTGCTGCGCTTCTACGACGGATCAATGTTCTCTCCCAGTTTTGCGGTCAGAGAGAGGTACGAGACCCGGCCTCGAGCCGGATGACTCAGTCCGGCAGGCGCGCCGCCAGTGCCAGCTTCCATTCGAGGGCCATGGGCTCCACGGAGAGCAGTGCCTGGACGACCTCGAGCGGCGCGGCGCCGGGCCTCGCCGCCTCGTGCACCACCGCGACCGTGGCCCCCATGGGGTGGGGCTCGACCGTCACCGGCCCGGACACGGGGACCCGCCCGGGCTGGAGGACACGGAGGTACCAGCCGGTCCGCCCGCTGGTGCGCAGCAGGCGGCCAATGTCACCCCGTCCCCGGTGCATGGCCAGCTTGAAGCACGGAGTGCGGGGTTGGCACACCTCCAGGACCGCGTCGCCCCAGAACCAGCGGTCGCCGATGCAGACATCGTCCTCGGTGCCGCCCGCGGTGCTGAGGTTCTCCCCGAACGCAGCCGGCCCCAGCTCCTGGCCCAGCTCGGCTGCCCACTTCGGGAGGTGCTCCGACGGATACGCGTACACCGCCTTGTCCGGGCCGCCGTGCACCTCCAGGTCGGCCTGGGCGTCGCCTTCCAGGTTCAGGTGGTCGAGCCACAGCGACTCGGCGGTCACCGGCCGCTTGGCGATGCCGCTGGTGATCCGCTGGCCCCGATGGAGGCCCAGGTGTTGCGGCATGGCCACGTTGACCGACACCAGGCCGATCTGCGTGGTCACTCCACCTCGCCCGTCTCCAGCAGGCGCAGGAAGGCGGCTTCGTCGATCACCGGGACGCCGCAGGCCTCGGCCTTGGCCACCTTGGCCGCTCCGGGCTCGGCGCCGGCCACCAGGTAGGCCGTCTTCTTGGACACGCTGCCCGGCGAGGCCCCGCCTCGGGCCTTGACCGCCTCCACCGCCCGGTCACGCGACATCGATTCCAGCGTGCCGGTGACGACCACCGCCTTGCCGGCCAGGGTGGGAGGCAGCTCCGACCGGGCGACCCCCTCGAAGTTGACGCCTGCGGCCCGCAGCTTGTCGATCACCTGCCGGTTGCGGTCGAGGGCGAAGAACTCGCAAACGCTCTTGGCGATCACCGGCCCGACCCCGGGTGTGACTGCCATCTCCTCCTCCGACGCCTCGAGGATGCGGTCGAGGTGGCCGAACGCCTCGGCCAGCACCTCTGCGCCCCGGCCCCCGAGGTGGCGGATGCTGAGACCGATGAGCAGGTTCGGCAGCGGTCGGGACTTCGACTTCTCGATGGCGTCGAGCAGGTTGCGGGCCGAGATGTCGGCGAAGCCCTCGAGGCCCATGAGCCCTTCGTAGGTCAGGTAGTAGATGTCGCCCGGGTCGGCCAGCAGCCCGGCCATCGTGAGCTGCTGAACCCGCTTCTCGCCCAGCCCCTCGATGTCCATGGCGCCGCGGGAGGCGAAGTGGCCGATGCGGCCGTCGCGCTGGGCCGGGCAGTCGACGTTGACGCAGAAGGTGTCGCTCTCCCCCTCGATCCGCACGAGGGGGCCGTTGCAGACGGGACAGGCGGCAGGGAACCGCCACTCGGGCAGGCCCTCCGGCCGCTTCGACAGCACCGGGGCCACCACCTCGGGGATCACGTCGCCCGCCTTGCGGACGGTGACCGTGTCGCCCGGGCGCACGTCCTTGACCCGCACCTGATCCTCGTTGTGCAGGGTGGCCAGCTGCACGGTCGACCCGCTGACCCGCACCGGCTCCAGTTGGGCGAACGGAGTCGCCTTCCCGGTCCGCCCGATCGACACCATGATGTCCTTGAGGACGGTCGTCGCCTCCTCGGGCGGGAACTTGTAGGCGATGGCCCATCGGGGCGACTTCGACGTCGACCCCAGCTCGTCGCGCTGGCCCAGGTCGTCGACCTTCACCACCACCCCGTCGATCTCGTACTCGAGGTCGTGGCGGTGCTCCAGCCACTGCTGGCAGTAGCCGAAGACGTCGTCGAGACTGCCGACGGTGCGGACCTCGGGGTTCACCGGCAGGCCCGCCGCCTTCAGGAAGTCGAGCGTCTCGGAGTGGCGACGGAACCTCGGGCCGCCCTCGACGTCGCCGAGCTGGTAGGCCCAGAACCGCAGGTCGCGGCTGGCCGTGACCTTGGGATCCTTCTGCCGCAGCGAGCCGGCCCCGGAGTTGCGGGGGTTGGCGAACAGCCGCAGCCCGGCCTCGCCCTGGCGCTGGTTGAGCTCCTCGAAGGCCGATGCGGGCATGTAGACCTCGCCCCGCACCTCGAGCACCGCCGGAGCGTCGTCGACCGCGAGCCGCTCGGGGACGACCGAGATGGTGCGCACGTTCTCGGTGACGTCCTCGCCAACCACGCCGTTACCCCGGGTCGCGCCCCGTACGTAGCGCCCGTCCTCGTAGAGGAGGGAGCAGGCGATCCCGTCGATCTTCAGCTCGCACACGTAGTCGACATCACCCGAGATATAGCGCTCCATGCGCTTTCCCCACGCCACCAGCTCGTCGAAGCTGAAGGCGTTGTCGAGCGACATCATCGGCAGCCGGTGACGGACCTCGGCGAACGCTGCCGAGGCCCGACCGCCCACCCGCTGGGTGGGCGAGTCGGCAGTGCGCAGCTCGGGATGGGCCTCCTCGAGGGCCCGCAGCTCCACGACGAGGGCGTCGAACTCGGCGTCGGAGATCTCCGGGTCGTCGAGCAGGTAGTAGCGCTCGGTGTGGTGCTCGACGAGCCGCCGCAGCTCCTCGACCCGGCTCGTGACGTCCACTGTGTCTCCTTGGTCGCTGCGTTCGCCGGTCTTCAACGGCCCGCCGGCAGGGGCCTCCGCTGCGCTTCGGCTGGGCCGACCGGCCGGACCGGCGTGCTCGCTCACCACGGGATGGACGGTAGCGTGGGCGCGCCGATGAACGAGGCCTCGTCTCACACCCGGGACTGGTCCCGCTTCATTCCCTGGGTGGTGCGCGGGCTGTGGGCCGCGCTGCCCTTCACGACCGGGCCGGCGCTCGCCGCCGCTCTCGACGCAGCCAGTGGACCGGTGCGGTTCGTTGCATCCGCCGGCCTGTGGCTGGGATGGGCGGTCGGCATGGTCGCCGCCTTCGCCCCCCATCCCATCGCACTGACTGCACTACGGGTGGTGGCCCCGGCCGCAGTCGTCGCCGCTCTGGTGGCCGCCGCCGCGGAGCATCCGTCGGCGCTGGCCGTCGCCTGGGCCACGGTGGCCTGCGCCTGGGCGTTCGCTCCCGCATTCGGGGCCTTGTGCGTGAACGGACCGGCCTACCCCAACGAGCGCCGCTTCCTCCTCCGCCCGCCGGGACCGCTGCTGCTGGGCCCCTTGCCGACGTTCTGGGTTCTTTCCATGGTCGGCATCGCGGCCGGGCCGTTGCTGCTCGCCGCCCGCCAGTGGATCCTCGGCGGCCTCGCCCTCCTCGTCGGCTGGCCGCTGGCCTTCCTCCTGCTCAAGGCGCTGCACAACCTGTCGCGCCGCTGGGCCGTGTTCGTGCCGGCCGGCGTGGTCCTGCACGACCCGATGGTGCTCTTCGACCCCCTGCTGTTCCGCCGCCAGACCGTCACCTCACTCCGCCCGGCGACGGCCGGCGACGCCGGCATGTTCGACCTGTCCCGGCGGGCCCCCGGCCTCGGCCTGGCCATGGAGCTCGACGAGCTCACCACCATCACCCTGCAGAAGCCGGGCCACCGGGAAGGCACGGCGATCCACGCCTCCGCGGTCCGCTTCACCCCGACCCGCCCCGGCCTGGTCCTCGAGGAGGCCCGCCGCCGCCGCATCGCCGTCCCCCGGCGGCCGACCGTCAGCGAGTGAGCATGGGGGTTGCGATGCCTCCGCCCAGGACTTCGTCGCCCCGGTAGAGGACGACGCTCTGACCGGGCGCCACCCGGCGTTGCGGCTCGGCGAAGGCCACGGTGGCGCCCTCGAGCGTGGCATCCACCGCGTCCGCGTGGGCGCTGGTCTGGGCCTGGACCGGGCCCTCGACCGGCTCGTTGACCCAGCACAGCTGGGTGAGCTCGACCGATCCGGCGAGAAGGTCGCCGGCCTCGCCGACCACGACCGTGCCGGCCGTCGGGTCGACGGAGATGGCGTAGCGCTTGGCCCCGCCCCCCGTCCCCAGCCCCCGGCGCTGGCCGACGGTGACCAGCTCGAGCGCGTCCACCCGTCCGACCTCGGCGCCGGCCGTGTCGATCACCCGGCCGGGATGGAGAGGGATGCGTGAGGCAAGCAGCGCCTCGCGACCACCGCTCGTCGTGACGAAGCAGACGTCCTGGCTGTCGGGCTTGTCGGCCGTGGGCAGGCCGAGGGCGGCGGCCTTGGCCCGTACCTCGGCCTTGGTCATCGGGCCGACGGGGAACCGGCATCGGCGCAGCTCGTCCTGGCCCAGCACGTAGAGAACGTATGACTGGTCCTTCAAGGGATCGGCGCCCCGGAGCAGCCGGCCGTCGACCACGCGGGCGTGGTGGCCGGTGGCGACCGCGTCGAACCCCAGTTGGCGGGCCCGGCGCAGGAGGCGGCCGAACTTCAGGTGGCGGTTGCACTCGATGCACGGGTTCGGCGTAAGGCCGTTGGCGTGGGCGGCGACGTACGGCGCCACTACCTGGGCGTCGAACTCGTCGACGAACGTCCACACCAGGTGGTCGATCCCGAGCACGTGGGCCACCCGGCGGGCGTCGTCGATCTCGGCGACCGAGCAGCAGCCGGCGTCGGTGTCGTTGTCCCAGAGCCGCAACGTCACCCCGACCACCTCGTGGCCCTGCTCCACCAGCAGGGCGGCGGCGACGGAGGAGTCCACGCCGCCGGACATGGCGGCCAAGACCCGGGTCATGACGCCCGCAGCCGCTCCACCGCCGGCGGGATGACCGCCAAGGCCAGGTCGACGTCGGCGTCGGTCGTGCCGGGGCCGAGCGACAACCGCAGCGATCCGATGGCCTGGGCCCGGCTCAGACCCATCGCGGCCAGCACGTGGGACGGGTCGACCGCGCCACTGGCACATGCGGAGCCGGCCGAGGCGTACACACCCGCCGCATCGAGCAGGACGAGCAGGGACTCCGACTCCACGCCCTCGAACGACACGTGGCAGTTGCCGGCGATCTTCGACGCCCGGTCGCCGGTCTCGGTGCAGCCCGGCACCGTGGCCAGCAGCCCCTCGGCCAGGCGGTCGCGCAACTCCCGCACCCGGGCGACCGTGGCCTCCCGCTGCTCCACGGTGGCCCGCATGGCGGCAGCCATGGCGACGATCCCGGCCACGTTGTGGGTGCCGCTGCGCCGATCGCGCTCCTGGCCCCCGCCGTGGATGATGGGCCTCACCGTCACACCCTGGCGGACGACCAGCGCGCCCACCCCCTTGGGCCCGCCGAACTTGTGGGCGCTCACCGCCACCAGGTCCGCGGAGGCGGCCGCGTCCGCCACGTCGAGCCAGGAGAACGCCTGCACTGCGTCGGTGTGGAGCACGGCCTCGGGCGCCCGCTCCCGCACCAGTGGAGCGACGTCGGCCAGCGGCTCAATCGTGCCGACCTCGTTGTTGGCGAGCATCACCGACACCACCGACACCGACGGGTCGAGCAGGTCGGCGAGCCGGTCGAGGTCGACGACGCCATCGGCGCCCACCGGCGCCAGCCGGTTGTCGCCCAGCGCGTCGCAGGCGTGAAGCACGGCGTGGTGCTCGATGGCCGAACAGACAGTGGGACCGGGGCGCACGGCGTGGGCGCCGATGATGGCCAGGTTGTCGGCCTCGGTGCCGCTGCCGGTGAAGACGATCTCGGCCGGCCGGGCGCCAAGGCAGTGGGCGACGGTGTCACGCGCCTCGTCGACGGCCTTGCGGGCCTCGCGGGAGACAGCGTGGGCGCCCGACGGGTTGCCGTAACGCTCCGTCAGGAACGGGAGCATGGCCTCGACCGCCTCCGGGCGCATGGGGATGGACGCTGCGTTGTCGAGGTAGGCGGGCACGGATTCCAGGGTAGGCGTCCGGTCGCGGATTTGGGACGGCGTCACCGTCGGCCATGGCCGGCCGCCGCCACCCCTGGTGGGGCCTAGGCCCGCAGGACGGTGCCACAGAGGCCGGGGGCCCGTCTCGGATGTCGAACGCCTTCTCGGTCCCATTCTGACGGAGAGTGGTTGGCCGGGCACGAAAAGGGGGAGAGCCCAGTCAGGGGTAGGGAAGGCGGAACGATGGCTTCTCATACGGGAAGGCAACCGGCTCGGTGGTTTGCCTCCGGCCGTCGACGCTCGAGAGCCACTGACACTCCGCGAGAGTCCCGACCTGCGAACGATCGCCCCGTCGAGGTCATGGCACCGGAAACGGTGGACGCCTACCTGTCGCTGTTCATCGAGCTCCGTCGAGCGTTCGGGGGGGCCATTGACCACACCAACGCAGACGCCATCGCCCTTGCCGCCTGTGAGCTGTACGGGGAGGACATCAAGCTCGGGACGTGGGAGCCCAAGACGGCCCAGGAGGTTCTCGACGGCTTCGACGTGCCGCGAGCCGGAGCGTTCATGCCGTACTCCTTGTCGGACCGCTTGCTCATGCTGCGTCGCTCGGCGGGCCGGGACCGCAGGGAACGGGCTCACGCCCTGCTCACCGGCCTCGGGGTGACGGAGCGCGACGAGAACGGAGCGCAACTCTCACTCAATGATCGACTGCATCGGCTGCTCGACGGTGTCGGTCCGCTCCCCCCGAGCACAGGTCAAGCGTCGGAGCCCGGCGAGGGCGGGGTACCAGCCGGACACCGGAGGCAGTCCACTGGCGACCTCGACGGAATGGAAGCACACCGAGAACCGTCGGCCCGACGGGTCGTTGACGCCCCCGGTCCGGCCCACCAGCGGGCCGAGACGGACAGTGGTGAGACGCCGGGCATCCAGTTCACCGGTCCCGCGGCGGCGGAGTTGGCCGCGCTCCGGGCGGCGATCGTCATCATCCAGGAGGAGCTGACGGGGATCCGGCAGGCGGTGGGCACTCTGCAGGTGTCCCTCGACGAGGCGCTGGGCCTCCTCCGCCCCCGCACGGAGGACCGTGTGGCTCTGGTGCTTGCTCCGAAGGCACCTGCGGTCGCCGTCACCGACACCTCCGACGCCCCCACTGCGGATGTGGCCGACGGCGGGGAAATGGTTCTGGGCGACCCAGAGGAAGAAGCCGAAGGCGCCCTTCCGCCGCTGACTATGACCGCGGACGACGTGGCCGAGGCGGTCAGGGTGACCCCCACGGACCTTGTGCTCGAGGAGGCCACCCCGGCCCCTCCTCCCCGCCGCCGGCTGCGACTGCCGATGCTGGTGGTCATCGCCGTCGTGGTGGGCCTGGTGATCGCCGGGGTGGCCATAGCCATCTCCATGGTCGGATGGAGCGAGCTGCGCAGGGGCCTCCACACCGGGCTGGCGGACCCGATGTCCCCTCTCGTGACGTACGGAGCCGCTTCCCACGACGTCGTCGAGCGGCTCGTGGTCGTGGTGCAGCCATCCATCGGACCCTCATGAACGACATACCGGAACGGAGGCCCATCGTGGACGAGATCGAGAAGGTGAAGGTGGCCGCGATACAGGCCGCACCCGTGTTCCTCGACCGAGATGCGACGGTCGACAAGGCGTGCGGCCTCATCGAGCAAGCGGCCGGTGAAGGGGCGGGCCTTGTCGTCTTCTCGGAGGCGTTTGTCCCCGGGTATCCGGACTGGGTGTGGCGGATGAGGCCCTGGGAGATACGGGCGGAGGCGCTCTACGGCCGCTTGTTCGACCAGGCGGTGGTGCTAGGGGACTCGGCGACGGAGGCGCTGGCCACTGCCGCCCAGCAAGCCAACTGCTACGTGTCGATCGGCGTGAACGAGCGGGAGGAGCGAGGCAGCACCCTCTTCGACACTCAGCTGTGTTTCGGCCCGACCGGTGAGCTGCTCGGTGCCCACCGGAAGCTGGTGGCGACCGGTGCCGAGCGGTTGGTGTGGGGCATGGGCGACGCATCGTCACTCGAGGTGCTGGAGACGCCCTTCGGTCGGCTGGGTGGGCTGACCTCCTGGGAGAACTACATGCCGCTCGCCCGCATGGCGCTCTACGAGCAGGGCATCGACGTCTACGTGGCTCCGACCTGGGACAACTCCGACGTCTGGGTGGCCACCCTGCGTCACATCGCCAAGGAGGGGAGGGTCTACGTCATCGGCGCCAGCTTCTGGGCCCAGGCGGCGGACGTGCCCTCCGACGTCCCCTTCAGAGACGAGCTGTACTCCGACGATGGCGGACAGATGTCGGGCGGAGTCTCGGTGATCGTCGGCCCTCTCGGGGAGGTACTCGCCGGCCCGCTGGAGGGCGAGGAGGGCCTGCTCTTCGCCGAGCTCGACGTCCAGACGGCCCGGGCGTCACGCCATCAGTTCGATCCCGTCGGCCACTTCTCGCGTCCCGACCTCCTCCGCCTGGCGATCGGTCCGGTCACGGCGGAGAACTGACAGCCGGCGCTTTGTGCGGGCGTGGTGTCGATGCCCGCCGCTGCTCATCGCCGTCTCGGCCGCGGTTGCACGGGCACGTCGCCCTGGACCGCGAGGTACTTGGGAGCCCGCTGGTTCGGCACCCGGTCGGGTGCTGGGAAGTCGACACGCGCCTGACCGGCGAGGACCTGCTTCATGTAGGCGCCGAAGATCATCGCTGGATAGGTGCCGCCATACACCCGGGGGAAAGTCCCGACGTTGTACATGGAGACCTTGCCGGACGGTGCGCCCATCCACACCGCGGTGGCCAGCTTCGGGGTGACGCCGACGAACCAGGCGTCCTGGTTGAGATCGGTGGAGCCGGTCTTCCCCGCCACCTGCCACGAGGGGATCTGCGCGGCGGTCCCGGTGCCCCGCTGCACGACCTGGATGAGCGTCTGGGCGACGGTCCGGGCGTGGTGGACGGACACCGCCCGCTCACCCTTCAGGGCCTGCGTGAACAGCACGTTCCCGGCGCGGTCCTGGATGCGGTCGATGAAGTAGGGCTCCCGGTACTCGCCGTCGTTGGCGAGGGTGGCGTAGGCGGAAGCCATCTCCAGGGGCGTCACGTCGAAGGATCCGAGGGTCAGCGAGAGCAGGGGCTGGAGATCGGCCTTTCGGATGCCCATTCGTCTGGCCACATCGACCACCTTCTCCGGCCCCACCAGCTTGATGAGCCGGGCGTAGGCGCAGTTCACGGAGTTGACGGTGGCCTCCGTCAGGCTGAGGACGCCCGCCGCCTGCCCCTCGACGTTCCTCGGGCTCCAGACCCTGTCGACGCTCAGGGGATCGGGAATCCCGCAGGGGGCCGATCCCAGGATCGTGTCCGCGGGGATCTCGCCGTGCTCGAGAGCCGCCATCAGGGTGAGCATCTTGAATGCCGACCCCGTCTGGCGGCCCTGACCGGTGATGAGGTCGACCTTGTGCTGACCGAAGTCGAGGCCGCTCACCGCGGCCCGCACCGCGCCACTGGAGGGCTCGACTGAGACCAGGGCGGCGTTGAACTGGCCGCGGTCGGCCGGCAGCGTCTCGGCCACGGACCGCTCTGCCATCGCCTGGGCCGAGGGGATGATCGTGGTGTGGATGTCGAGGCCGCCTCTGAACACGAGCCGGTTGCGGTCCGGCTCGGTGCCGCCCAGGTATCTGGGGTCCTTCAGCAGCAGGTCGACGACATGACGGGTGAAGTAGTTGGTGCTCTCGTTCACCGCCTTCGGAACCGGGGCCGGCAACGGCTCGGCCTTGAGCCCCACCTCCTGCTCGGGGATGACGTGACCCAGCCGGGCCATGCGGTCGATGATCGCGTCACGGCGGGTTCGGGCGTCCACCGGGTTGGTGTACGGGTCGGCCCCGACGGGGTTGCGGATCAGCCCGGCCAGCAGGATGCCCTGGCCGAGGGTCAGCTTGTCGACGTCGGTCTGGTAGTAGCGCTCGGCCGCAGCTTGGAGTCCGTAGGCGCCGTTGCCGAAGTAGACGGTGTTCAGATAGCGCTCGAGGATCTGGATCTTGGTCATCTGGCGCTCGAGGCGGATCGCCAAGGACGCTTCCTGGAGCTTGCGGTTGACGTCCTGCTTCGGGTTCAGGAGCGCGGTCTTGACCAGCTGCTGGGTGATGGTGGACCCCCCCTCGGAAACCTCACCGGCCTCGACGTTCGACACGAGCGCCCGGGTGATCGACCGCAGATCAAGTGGGCCGTGCTCGAAGTAGCGCTCGTCCTCGGCGGCGAGGACGGCGCTGACCACATGCGGGGGCACCCTGTCGATCGGGACCGGCTGGCGGTCCTCCTCGCCGTGCAGGTACTGCAGGACACTGCCGTCGGCGGCATGGAGGGCCGACCGAGTCGCCAGGGGTGCCAGCTCGATCTTGGGCAGGTCGGATCCGACCTCTCCGGCGGTGAAGAACGTCTTGGCCTGGGTGAGCAGCAGAGCGCTGCCGATGGCCAGGAGGACGCCCGCCACCCCGACGGTCAAGGCCCACCGGCCCAGAACCCTCGCGCCATTGCCCACGTACCTCGTGGCCGCCCGCCCCAGGGCCATGGGCGCCGACGCGAACACGCGGTGAAGCTACCCAGGAGAGAGGGCTTCAACTCCCTGCCGGCGCCCGAATAGTGCGATGCCTACGTCCAGGGCGTCAGTGGTTGACGAGCCAGACCACGCTCATCGACGGAAGGTCGATCGTGAGCGACTGGTTGAAGCCGTGCCACGGCGTGGGCTCGGTGGACCGGTAGCCCCCGTTGACCATCGTCGTGTCGAGCGCCACCTCCCAGGAGCCTTGCTGCGGCAGGCCGATGCGGTAGCCGGGGCGGTCGGTGCCTGACAGGTTGGCGATGCACGCCAGTGAGCGCTCACGCCCCTCGGAGTACCGGCAGAACGACAGGACGTTCTGGTCGGCGTCGTTGGCATCGATCCACTCGAAGCCCTCGCCCTCGAAGTCGACCTGCCACAGCGCGGGCTCCTGGAGGTAGATCCGGTTCAGCTCCCGGACCAGCAGCTGCACCCCCTGGTGGCCGGGGTCGCCCAGCAGATCCCAGTCCAGGCTGCGGTCGTGCGACCACTCGCGCTCCTGTCCGATCTCACAGCCCATGAACAGCAGTTGCTTGCCGGGGTGGGCCCACATCCAGGCCAGCAGGGCCCGCAGGCCGGCGAGCCTGGCGCCCTTGTCCCCGGGCATCTTGTTGATGAGCGAGCCCTTGCCGTGCACCACCTCGTCGTGGGAGATGGGCAGGACGAAGTTCTCGGAGAACGCGTACAGCAGGCCGAAGGTCAGCTGCTGGTGGTGGTGACGGCGGTGCACCGGCTCCTTGGAGAAGTACGTGAGCGAGTCGTGCATCCAGCCCATGTTCCACTTGAAGCCGAAGCCGAGGCCGCCCAGGTACACGGGGCGGGAGACGCCCGGCCAGGAGGTGGACTCCTCGGCGATCGTGAGCACACCCGGGTGCTCGGCGTGGACCAGGGTGTTGAGTTGGCGCAGGAACTCGACGGCCTCGAGGTTCTCCCGACCGCCGAACTTGTTGGGCACCCACTGGCCCTCTTCACGGGAGTAGTCGAGATAGAGCATGGACGCCACCGCGTCGACGCGGAGACCGTCGATGTGCAGCTCCTCGATCCAGTACAGGGCGTTGGCCAGGAGGAAGTTGCTCACCTCGTGGCGGCCGAAGTTGAACACCAGCGTGCCCCAGTCGGGGTGCTCGCCCTGGCGGGGATCGGCGTGCTCGTACAACGCCGTCCCGTCGAACTGGGCGAGGGCGAAGGCGTCCTTCGGGAAGTGGGCCGGCACCCAGTCGACGATCACCCCGATGCCGGCCTGGTGCAGCGCGTCGACCAGGTACCGGAAGTCGTCGGGCGTACCGAAGCGGGCCGTGGGCGCGTAGTAGGCGGTGACCTGGTAGCCCCACGAACCCCCGAAGGGGTGCTCGGCCACGGGCAGGAACTCCACGTGGGTGAAGCCCATCTCGTTGAGGTACGCGGGCAGCTGCTCGGCCATCTCCCGGTAGGTCAGCGGCCGGTCGCCCTCCTCGGGCACGTGCCGCCACGACGCCATGTGGCACTCGTAGACCGACATCGGGCTGGTCCAGGGGTTGGCGTCGCGGCGGCGCTGGATCCAGTCGGCGTCGCCCCATTCGTAGGACGACTGGTACACCATGCTCGCCGTCTCGGGAGGCGCTTGGGTGGCGGTGGCCAGCGGGTCGGCCTTGAGGGTGATGTGGCCGGCGGCGGTGAGGATCTCGTACTTGTAGCGGGATCCGTGGCCGATGCCGGGGATGAAGAGCTCCCACACGCCCGACGAGCCGATCCTGCGCATGGGGTGCTGGCGACCGTCCCAGCTGTTGCAGTCGCCCACCACCCGCACGCTGCGAGCCCCCGGCGCCCACACCGCGAAGGCCGTTCCTGCCGCGCCCTGGTGCTCGGTGGGCCGGGCGCCGAGCCGGTGCCACAGGCGCTCGTGCCGGCCCTCACCGAGGAGGTACAGGTCGACGTCGCCCAAGGTCGGCCAGAACCGGTACGGATCGTCGACCCGCCAGCTGTCGCCGCTGGGGTACGCCACCTCGAACCGGTAGTCCGCCGCACCCTCCGGAGGCAGGTCCACGCCCTTGGCCACGAACACCCCGGCCGGGTGCTCCTGCACCATGGGAACCTGACTGCCGTCGGACAGCACCAGCGTGACGGCGGATGCGTCCGGGCGCCACGCCCGCACCAGGTCGCCATGGGGACCGAGTATCCGGTGCGGGTCCGCCTCGGTTCCGTCGACCAGCGCGTTGAGATCCACAGTGGCGGTTGAGCCCCTCACGTTGCCTCCGTCAGTCGTCGCAGGGCGGAAAGCGGGATGTGCGCCCATTCGGGCCGGAAGGCCCGTTCGTACCCCAGTTCGTACACGGCCTTCTCGAGCTCGAAGGCGGCCAGCACCACCGCCACGCACTCCGGGTCGGAAGGGAGGATGCCCCCCGGTTCGGCGGCCCGCATGTAGCCGCGTAGGAAGGCCTGGCGATTGCGGTTCTCCCACGCCGCGGCCATGCCCTCGAGGGCGCTCTCGTCGCGCTCGGTGCGGGCCACCGCCGAGGCGTAGTGGAAGGACCGCAGCATCCCGGCGACGTCCTTGAGCGGCGACGACGGACGGCGGCGCTCGTCGAGGGGCCGGGCGGGCTCCCCTTCGAAGTCGAGCACGAACCAGCCGGCATCGGTGCGGAGCACCTGGCCCAGGTGGTAGTCGCCGTGGACGCGGATCGCGGATCCGGCCTCCAGGTCACCCAACTGGTCGATGATGGCCTTGGCGCCGCGGAGGTCGACGTCGCCCGGCTCCAGGCCGCCGACCTGCTTGGCGATCGACGACGCCCAGGCCTGTGGGTCGGCGGGGTGGCGGCCGAACGCCTCGGCCAGGGCCACGTGCATGCCGCCCGTCATCGCGCCGAGGCGTGACGCCTCGCCGGCGAAGTCGCCGCCGGCCTGGCCGGGATCCATGGGCGGTGGCGGGGCGTCGAGGCTGATGATCGGGATCGACGACGTGTCGTGCATCCCGAAGAGGTCCCGAAGCGAGGTCAGGGCCAGGGCCCACCCCTCGGTGGCGCCGGCCAGGAAGGGCTGGAGGATGGCCAGGTCGTACTCGCCCACCCGCTGGGTGGCCAGCGGCTCGGCCACGCAGGTGAACCCCTGGCGGGCGAGGGCTTCGGTGATCTCGACCTCGGGATTGTGACCCCGCTGCACCCGCCGGAAGAGCTTGAGGATGAGGCGCTCGTCGTAGACGATCGAGCTGTTCGACTGTTCGGCGCTCATCAGCCGGGCCCGCTCCGCCTTCTCGTGCGGGGCCACGGCGTCGAGGATCACGAGGGCCAGCTCGGAGTCGAACACCGCGTCGTAGGCGATGGCGTCGCCCCGGGTGGTGGCGATGTCGGCGATCCACGCCTGCTCGTGGCCGCGGAGGAAGTCGGGGTGCTCGTCGCGCCCACGGACGCCGATGAGGACCTGATAGGCGTAGCCGTCGGCCTGCAGCAGCAGACGGACGAGCACAGGGAAGGCGTCGCCGCGAATCTCCTGGTCGAGGATCGTCAGCGACGTCGGCTCGGCTTGCCCGGAGTACCACCGCTGACGGGGCAGCCACTCGGAGAGGGTCGGGAGGAGCGCGGGGACGTCGATCACGGCTGCGCCCCCGGACCGTCGACGAGCTCGAACCAGTAGAACCCGTGCCCACCGAGGGTCAACAGATACGGCAGCTCGCCGATCGCCGGGAATGGCACCCGCCCGAACAGCTCGACGGGCACCTTGCCCGAGAGGCGGGCCAGCTGGAGCTCGACCGGTTGGGCGAACCGGCTGAGGTTGTTGACGCAGAGCATGATGCGGTCTCCGACCTGTCGGAGGAACGCCAGCACCGAGGGGTTCTCGGCCGAGAGGATCTCGAGCGTTCCGAGCCCGAGGACGTCGCCGTGCTGGCGGCGGACCTGGAGGACCCGCTGCATCCAGTGTAGGAACGATCCCGGGTCGCGTTGCATGGCCTCGACGTTGACGGCCTGGTAGCCGTACACCGGGTCCATGAGCGGGGGCAGGTACAGCTGCGCGAAGTCGGCCTTGCTGAAGCCCGCGTTGCGGTCGGGCGTCCACTGCATCGGCGTGCGGACACCGTCGCGGTCTCCGAGGTAGATGTTGTCGCCCATGCCGATTTCGTCCCCGTAGTAGAGGACGGGGCTTCCCGGGAGGCTGAACAGCAGGGCGTGGAGCAGCTCGGCGACCGCCCGGTTGTTGTCGACCAGCGGGGCGAGGCGCCGGCCGATGCCGATGTTGCGCTTCATCCGAGGGTCCCGGGCGTACTCGCTGTACATGTAGTCGCGCTCGTCGTCGGTGACCATCTCGAGGGTGAGCTCGTCGTGGTTGCGGAGGAAGATGCCCCACTGGCAGCCGTCGGGGATCTCGGGGGTCTGGGCCAGGATCTCGGTGATCGGATACCGCTGCTCCCGGCGCACGGCCATGAACATGCGGGGCATGAGCGGGAAGTGGAAGCACATGTGGCACTCGTCGCCGTCGCCGTAGTAGTCGACGACGTCGGCCGGCCACTGGTTGGCCTCGGCCAGCATGACGGTGCCGGGATGCGAGCCGTCGATCTCCTTGCGCAGCCGCTTGAGGAAGTCGTGCGTCTCGGTGAGGTTCTCGCCGTTGCTGCCGTCGCGCTCGTACAGATACGGCACCGCGTCGAGACGGAAGCCGTCGAGGCCGACGTCGAGCCAGAACCTCACGACGTCGAGCATGGCGTGCTGGACCTCGGGGTTGTCGTAGTTCAGGTCGGGCTGGTGGCTGAAGAACCGGTGCCAGTAGAACTGCTCGCGCACGGGGTCCCACGACCAGTTCGACCGCTCGGTGTCGACGAAGATGATGCGGGCGTCGGGATAGCGGGTGTCGTCGTCGCTCCACACGTACCAGTCGGCCTTGGGATTGGTGCGGTCCTGGCGCGACTCCTGGAACCACGGGTGGGCGTCGCTCGTGTGGTTCATGACCAGGTCGGCGATGATCCGCAGGTCCCGGCGGTGACACTCCTCGACCAGCTCGACCACATCGGCCAGGTCGCCGTACTCGGGAAGGATCGAATAGAAGTCGCTGATGTCGTAGCCGCCGTCGCGCAGCGGGGACTGGAAGAACGGCAGCAGCCAGAGGCAGTCGGCGCCGAGCCACTGAATGTGATCGAGCCGCTCGGTGATGCCGCGGATGTCTCCGGTGCCGTCGTTGTTGGAGTCGAAGAAACCCCGGACCAGCACCTCGTAGAAGACGGCGCGCTGGAACCAGGAGCCGCTCGCTTCGCTCACGATGTCACTCGCTCGCTTCGCTCGTCGGCCCTCAGGGCCCTGCCGGCAGAGGCCTCCGCTGCGCTCCGGCTAGGCCGGCATGGCCGGCCGACGGCGCCGCTCACTGGCCCGCCGCCGTCGGGGTCGGGGTCAGGTGGAGGACGTGGCCCGGCTGGACGGCGGGGTCGAGGGCGACGTACTGGGTGGGCCCGTACCAGCTCCAGCTGGCGCCGGTGAGCTCGTCGGTCACCTGGAAGGGGACGTTGGCGGGCAGGTCGAGCTCCTCGAGGTCGAGGAGGATGGTGTCCTCGTGGAAGGCGTGCGGGTCGAGGTTGACGATCACCAGCATCCGGTCTTCACCCGTCACCTTCGACCAGACGAGGATCTGCTCGTAGTTCGAGCGGTGGAAGCGGATGTTGCGCAACTCGCCGAACGCAGGATGGCGGCGACGAATGTCGTTCAGCCGGGTCATGAACGGGGCCAGCGAGTCGGAGCGCTGCCAGTCGCGGTGCTTGATCTCGTACTTCTCCGAGTGCAGGTACTCCTCGTTGGCCGGCGACGCCGGCTCGTTCTCGAAGAGCTCGTAGCCGCCGTACACGCCGTAGCTGGGCACCATGGTGGCGGCCAGCAGGAGCCGCAGCCGGAACGCTGCGGGCGGCCCGTTGCGCAGCGGCCCGGAGAGGATGTCGGGGGTGTTGGGCCAGAAGTTGGGGCGCATGTAGTCGGCGGTCGGCCCCTGGCTCAGCTCCTCGAGGTACTCGACGAACTCCTCCCGGGTGTTCCTCCAGGTGAAGTACGTGTAGCCCTGGCTGAAGCCCACCTCGGCCAGCTTGGCCATCATCTTCGGTCGGGTGAAGGCCTCGGCCAGGAACAGCGTGTCGGGATGGGTCTTCTGCACCTCGGGAATCATCCACTCCCAGAAGGCCAGCGGCTTGGTGTGGGGGTTGTCGACCCGGAAGATGCGGACGCCGTGCCCGATCCAGTAGTCGATGACGTCCTTGCAGGCCTGCCAGAGCGCCTGCCGGTCGCTGTCCTCCGCCGGCCAGAAGTTGATCGGATAGATGTCCTGGTACTTCTTGGGCGGGTTCTCCGCGTACTTGATGCTGCCGTCCGGGCGCCGGTGGAACCACTCGGGATGCTCGGCGACCCACGGGTGGTCCGGCGAGCACTGCAGGGCGTAGTCGAGGGCGACCTCCATGCCCAGGTCCTGGGTGGCGGCCACGAACCCGTCGAAGTCTTCGATGGTGCCGAGGCTCGGCTCCACCGCGGTGTGCCCCCCGAGCTCGTTGCCGATGGCCCACGGGCTCCCGGGATCGTTCGGCCCGGCGACGAGGGTGTTGTTCGGCCCCTTGCGATGTGACCGGCCGATGGGGTGGATCGGCGGCAGGTAGACGACGTCGAAGCCCATGGCCGCGACATCGGGCAGCCGGCTCTGCGCCGCCCGCTTGAAGCCGCCCTCGGAGCGGGGGAACAGCTCGTACCAGGCGCTGAACAGGGCGCGCTCGCGGTCGACCCAGAGCGGGAACGGTCCGGCGCCGGTGAGGTCGGCCGGCTTCGTGCCGGCCTTCTGGGCCTTCTGCTCGAGCTTCACCTCCTGCAGCTCGACATCGACGGGCTCCCCGGCCGCCTCCTTGACCTCGATGTCGTGGGCCAGCGTGGCCAGCCGGTCGGTCCAGGCTTCGATGGCGTACTCGTGGAGCCCGAGGGCAGCCGGTTCGATCACCGCCTCCCACCGGTCGTTGCTCAGCTCCTCCATGGGCGCCTCACGCCATTTGGACTCGCCCGTGGGACGCCATCGCACGCGGGCGGCGAGGATGTCGTGGCCGTCCCGGAAGATGTCGGCCGAGACCCGTACGGTCTCACCGATCACCGCCTTGGCCGGGTGCCCCCCGGGCGTGCGTGGGCGCGGGTCATCAATGACGATGCGACCGATCACCCGAATTGTGTACCCGGGTTTCCTGCCGCTGTCACACTCCGGCGGTCAGCCTTGGCCCCACTGGCCGTCGGACCAGTACCGTTTCGCCCCGATGAGGGCACTTCGCAGCTTCACCGTCCAGCCACGGCTACCGGAGCGGCTGGCGCCCCTCCAGGCCCTGGCCATGAACCTCCGTTGGTCCTGGGACGACCGGACCCAGGATCTCTTCCGCTGGGTCGACCCCGACGCGTGGGAAGCCACCGGCCACGACCCCGTCCGGCTCCTCGCCGTGGTCGACCGACCGCGCCTGGAGTCCCTCGTCGCCGACCGGGCGTTCCTGTCGTTCATGGCGGAGGTTCACGACGACCTGCGCCGCGACGTCGAGAACGACCGCTGGTTCCAGGGGCGGGAGAGCCCGCTCCGTTCGGTTGCGTACTTCTCGCCCGAGTTCGGCATCGCCGAGGCCCTGCCCCAGTATTCCGGCGGCCTGGGCGTGCTGGCCGGCGACCACCTCAAGGCGGCCAGCAACCTCGGCGTGCCCCTGGTCGGCGTGGGCCTCTTCTACCACCAGGGCTACTTCCGCCAGGAGCTCGAGCCCGACGGGTGGCAGAAGGAGCGCTACGTCGACCTCGACCCCCATGTCATGTCTCTCACCGCAGTCGAGGGCCAGCGGGTGCACGTCGACCTGGCCGGCACCGCGCTCACCGCCCGCATCTGGCAGGCCAAGGTCGGCCGGGTCCCCCTGTACCTCCTCGACACCGACGTCGAGGAGAACGAGGACGAATGCCGCACCGTCACCGACCGGCTCTACGGCGGCGACACCGAGCACCGTCTCCGCCAGGAGATCCTTCTGGGGGTCGGAGGCGTGCGGGCCCTCGAGCAGCTCGGCCACGAGCCCCAGGTGTTCCACTCCAACGAGGGTCACGCCGGCTTCCTGGGCCTGGAGCGGGTACGCCGGGCCATCCTCGACGACGGGCTCAGTCTCGACGAGGCCGTCGAAGCCGTCCGGGCGGGCACGGTCTTCACCACCCACACCCCCGTGCCGGCCGGCATGGACCGCTTCCCGCGTCACCTCATGGAGAAGTACTTCAAGGGCTGGGCCGACGAATGCAAGGTGAGCTTCGACCGGGTGATGAACCTGGGCCACCAGCCCGGCGAGCCGTCCGACGCCCCGTTCAACATGGCCATCATGGGGCTGCGCCTCGCCGCCTCGGCCAACGGTGTCTCGAAGCTGCACGGCGTGGTCAGCCGCCAGATCTTCGCGCCCGTCTGGCCGGGCGTCCCGGTCGAGGAGCTCCCGATCGGCTCGGTCACCAACGGCGTCCACGCCCGCACCTGGGTGGCGCCGGAGATGCGTGACCTCTTCGACCGCCACGTGCTCCCGGAGTGGGCCCAGGCCGGGCCGGACCGTTGGGCGCGCATCGAAGACGCGGGCGACGACGAGCTGTGGCGGGCCCGCCAGCAGGCCCGCGAGCGCCTGGTGGCCTTCGTGCGCCGGCGGCTGCACGAGTCGGCCCTGGCCCGGGGCTTGTCCGAGCCCGACGCAGCCTGGTGCGACGAGGCCTTCGATCCCGGAGTTCTGACTATCGGTTTTGCCCGGCGGTTCGCGCCGTACAAGCGGGCCACGCTGCTGCTGTCCCAGGGCGACCGCCTGAAGCGGCTGCTGCTCGACAGCGAGCGCCCGGTCCAGCTCCTCTTCGCCGGCAAGGCCCACCCGGCCGACGACCTGGGCAAGGACCTCATCCGGCAGGTCGTCCAGTGGTCCCGGCAGGAGGACATCCGCCACCGGGTGGCGTTCCTCGAGGACTACGACATGGCCCTCGCCCGCATGCTGCTGCAGGGGTGCGACGTGTGGCTGAACACCCCGCGCCGCCCATTGGAGGCCTGCGGCACCAGCGGCGAGAAGGCGGCGCTCAACGGCGTCCTGAACTGCTCGATCCGCGACGGCTGGTGGGACGAGTACTTCGACGGGGAGAACGGCTGGGCCATCGCGTCCACCGAAGGCTGGGACGATCTGGGCCGGCGCGACCAGGCCGAGGCGTCGAGCCTGTTCGACCTGCTCGAGCGCCAGATCGTCCCCCTCTTCTACGAGCGGGCCCCGGGACGCCCGCCCCAGCGCTGGCTTCAGCGGGTGCGCCATTCACTGCGCACGCTCGGGCCGGAGGTCACCGCCAGCCGCATGGTGCGCGACTACGTGGGAGACCTCTACGAGCCGGCGGCCACGTGCGCCGACGTGATGTCGGGCGCCGGCCACGAGCGGGCCAAGGCCCTGTCGGCCTGGAAGCAGCGCATCGTCGAAGGATGGTCCGGGGTCTCGGTGGGCGATGTCACCAGCGACACGCTGGCCATCGACCTGGGCAAGGACCGGACCGTCTCGGCCGAGGTGGTCCTCGGACGGCTGACCCACGCCGACGTCGACGTGCAGCTCGTCCACGGCGCGGTCGGTCCCACCGACGAGATGATCGACCCGTCGATCGTCTCCATGGCCCTCTCTCAGAGAGACGGGGCCGACGGCAAGAGCCGCCACACCTACGAGGGCTCCTTCACCTGCGAGCGCGCCGGCCGCTACGGCTTCACCGTGCGGGTCGTCCCCGCCCATCCCGACCTGTCGACGTTCGCGGAGCTGGGCCGGGTGGCCTGGGCCGCCCACACCACACCGGCGCCCTGACGGACGCGATCCGGCTGCGGTCCGGTCGGCGGGACGACCTAGGACGCTCCGGATCTACTTCGACCGAGCGTGCGGCGCCGCGAGCGTCGCCACCCGTTCAGCGCGAGAGGTCAGCTGCGGCCTAGTGACCGATGTCCATGAGGGCGTCGTCGGTGCCGACGGCCACGATCTCGGTGACACCGGGCACGCGGTCCTTCAGGATGCGCTCGATGCCGGCCTTGAGCGTCATCGTCGACGCCGGGCAGCTGCCGCACGCCCCGACGAGCTCGATCTCGACCCGGCCGGTGGCCTCGTCGACGCCCACGAAGTTCATGTCGCCCCCGTCGGCCTGCAACGCGGGGCGGATGACCTCGATGGCCTCCATCAACTGCTCCTGCATGCTCATGTCACCAGGCTACAACCCCGCCTGAGCCGGCCTTCTTCCCGCGAGTAGGTTCGCCGGACCGTGGCCCGAGTCGTCATACGGTCCGAGACGGACGCCGCCGGCCTCGCCGACATCCTCCGGCCCCGCACCGACGTCGTCCTCGAACGCGACGTGGGCGACGGCCGCTTCGAGGCCGAGTCGGGGCCGGTGCTGTCGTACCGGCGCACGGTCGACGTGGTGCAGGGCACCGTGCCCGGCCAGGCGCTCGCCGTCACCCAGACCGTCGACTTCCGCTTGGCCGTGCCGTACTTCGGCTTCCTCTTCGTGCTCCCGTTCAAGCGGACGCTGGCCAAGCCCGCCGGCGACCGGGCGCCGTGGTGGGCGCCACCGGCCCGCCTCGACGCCCGCGGCGCATCGGTGCTCGGCACCCTGGCGCTGCTCACCGTGGTCTCCGGCTACCTGAACACCCTCTTCACCCAGACCATCCCTTTTGCGGGCGACGAGTTCGGCGTGGGCAACTCGGCCCTGGGCGTGGCCGGCAGCGTCGTGCGGGTGGGCGGGCTGGTGGCCCTGCTGGTGATGATCCAGGCCGACCGGCGAGGTCGCAAGACGGTGCTGGTGTGGGCGTCGACCGCCGGGGCGCTTCTCGCCCTCACCGGTGCCGTGGCGCCTTCGCTCCCCTGGCTGACGGTGAGCCAGATGCTGGCTCGGGCCTTCGCCACATCGATCCTGCTGCTGGTCACGATCGTGGCCGCCGAGGAGATGCCCGCCGGGTCCCGGGCCTATGCGGTGAGCCTGCTGGCCATGTCCAGTGGGCTCGGCGCCGGCATCTGCGTGCTCGGCCTCCGCCTCGCCGATCTGGGCACCCGAGGATGGCGGCTGCTGTACCTGGTCCCGCTCCTGGCCCTGCCGATCGTGGGCGCGGTGCGGCGTCGCCTGCCCGAGAGCCGGCGGTTCATCGCCCCCCACGTGCCGGGCGCCATGGCCGGCCATGGCGGCCGACTGTTGCTCTTGGCCGCCTCTGGTGTGCTGGTCAACCTGTTCGTGGCGCCCAGCTCGCAGTTCGGCAACCAGTACCTGCGCGACGAGCGAGGATTCAGCGGCGCCCGGATCGGCCTGCTCTCGATCGTCATCGGGACGCCGGCGGTCATCGGCATCATCGCCGGTGGGCGCATCGCCGACGTACGGGGCCGGCGCGTGGTCGCCGCTGTCGCGCTGGTGGTGGGGACGACCTGCACGCTTGTGTACTTCTTCTCCGCGGGCTGGCAGATGTGGGTGGTGGCCACGGTGGGCACGGTGGTGTCGGCCGCGGCGATCCCCGCCCTCGGTGTCTACGGGCCGGAGCTGTTCCCGACCGGCCTGCGGGGGCGGGCGAACGGGCTGGTGGCGGTCTCGTCGCTGCTGGGCAGCGCCACCGGGCTCATCCTGTGCGGCGTGCTGTCGGACCGCTTCGGTCGCATCGGCCCGGCCATGTCGATCCTGTCCGTCGGGCCGTTCCTCCTGGCCGTGCTGGTGCTGGCCGCCTACCCGGAGACCGCGGGCCGCGAGCTCGAAGACCTCAACCCCGAAGACCGACCACCCAGTCCCTGACCGCACCGGCCACCGGCTTGTCCTTGCCCCGCAGGCCGTGCCCGCCGCCGTCGATCCACACATGGGTCACGTCCGCGGGGATGGCCACCGTGGCCGCCTCCAGCTCGGCCCGGGTGGCGAACGCGTCCCGGGTGCCCGACACGAAGAGGCACGGCACCTCCAGCCGGGAGAAGTGCTCCACCCTCATCATCTCGGCCCTACCGGGCGGGTGCAGCGGGTAGCTCACGAGCACCAGGCCCAGGGCGGGCAGACCGTCGGCGACGGCCATCGAGCACATGCGGCCCCCGAAGGACCGGCCGCCGAGAATGACCTGCGCCGGAGCGAGTGCGGTGGCGGCGTCGGTGATGGCGGCCATGACCTTGGGGCCGGGACGGGACGACGGGAGGTCGATCCGCGCCACGGTGACGCCCTCGGCCGACAGCGCGTCGTCCATGGCCACCAGCGAGGAGTGGTCGCGGGTCGCGCTCGCTCCCGGGGTCAGCAGGACTGCGACCATGCTCACCGGGCTTCGCCCGATGATTGCCTGCAGGAGCGGCCTCCCGGGCCGCTCATGGCAGGAGGAGGATCCGGCGGGCCTCGGTGAGCTCGAGGATGCGCTGGCCTGCGCCCTCGTGCTCGGCGCCGTGATCGGGGTGGGACTCCCGGAGCAGCGTGCGGAAGCGCTGCAGGACCTCGTCGCGCCGGGGCTGCCCTTCGTCCGGACCGAAGCCCAGGACCTCCAGGGCCCAACGCTCGTCGGTGGAGAAACGCCGCCACCAGGTCGGAGGCAGGTCGGTGAGGTCGGTCAGGTAGGTCACCAGCGGCGGGCCCGGGCCGTCTTCCCAGCGCGTGGCCTTCCGGATGGCTGCGAAGACGCCGGTCCGGGCGTCGGGGTGGAGCCGGGCCGCGGCGTAGACCGCGCCCAGGATCTGGGGGACCGGGCGGCCGTTGCCCTCCAGTTCGAAGCGGACGTCGCCGAACAGGTCTTCGCCGGGCTGGCCGACCAGCTTGTGCCGGCTCCGGTCGAGCCCGACCACGTCGGTCTGGAACCGGTGACGGAGCCGGGGCTGGGAGATGCGCCGGTCGCCCTCGAGGTCGTCGACCAGGCCGAGGAACTCATCGCGCAGCTCGGGGTCGACGTCGCCGAGGTGGGCGGCCACGATGCCCCCGAGCAGGATGCCGCCGTAGCCAGGAGCGGGCTCGGTGGGCAGCCAGTGGGGCCCGAGGGCCACCCGGCGCGTCGGTGCGACGGCGCGCGAATGGCGGATCTCGATCTCGGCCAGCAGCATCTGAGTTGCTACACCAGGTCGCGCAGGTACTCACGGAGGGCCCGGGCGTCGGCCGCCACCGTGTCCTCGTCCGCTGCCTCTTCCAGGTCGGTCGCCAGCGTCTCCGCCAGGCCCTGGATCTGCTTCCACACCGGGCGTTCGATGCCGTACGGGGGCTGGCAGGCGGCCACTGTGGTCGCCGCCTCCATGGCGTCGGCCGCCATCCGGTCGTCGTGGGGGTCGTGCTGGAGCCGGTCGGCGGCTACGAAGAGATCACCCATCGCCGCCTGCGCTTCCTCGCCACCGTCGCCGCTTTCGACCTCGGCGACGCTCAGGTCGGCTTCCTCGACCGCGTCAAGCTCGTCGAGGAGCAGGTCAACCTCGTCCTCCGCCACAGCAGGGACCACGAGCACCAGATCCGCTTCCCACCGGTACGGGATGTCGACCTCCAGCAGGGCGGTGGTTGCCGCGCTGCGCTCGGGCATCTGCCACTCGTTGAGGTCGTATTGCACCTCGTCCTCGTCGCTCCCCCGCGCCAGCATGAGGGGGGCCTCGGTGACGGTCAACGCGCAGTCGGCGCAGCGCACCGCTGTCTCGAACCAATCACCGAGCACCTCTTCGCGGAACTGCGTGCCGCACCGGGGACAGTAGGTGATCATCTACCGCACGTCCCGGCTCACGGCGGCGAGCGTAGCGCTCACCCGTCTTTCTCAAAAGGCGGCCATCCCGGTCGCCGGGATAGGGTGCCCGGCATGAGCGCTCACCCTCAGCCCCCTGACCGCAACCTGGCCATGGAACTGGTCCGCGTCACCGAGGCCGCCGCCCTGGCGTCCGCCCGGTGGATGGGCCGAGGCGACAAAGAGGGGGCCGACGGCGCCGCCACCGAGGCCATGCGGGTGATCATGGCCAGCGTCCAGATGGACGGCCTGATCGTCATCGGTGAGGGCGAGAAGGACGACGCGCCCATGCTGTACAACGGCGAGCGGGTGGGCGACGGCTCGCCGCCCGAGACCGACATCGCCGTCGACCCGCTGGAGGGCACCACGCTCACCGCCCTCGGCCGGGGCGGCGCCCTCTGCGTTCTCGCCGTCAGCGGCAGGGGGACGATGTTCGACCCCGGTCCCTGCTTCTACATGAACAAGCTGGCCGTCGGGCCCGAGGCCGCGGGGTCCATTGACATCACCCAGTCCCCCACCGACAACCTGAAGGCCGCAGCGTCGGCCCTGCGCAAGTCGGTGCGCGACATGACGGCCGTGGTCCTCGACCGCCCGCGCCACGACGAGCTCATCGCCGAGCTGCGGTCCGCCGGGGCCCGCATCCGGCTCATCCAGGACGGCGACGTGGCCGGCGCCATCTCCACCGGCTGGCCCGAGTCCGGCGCCGACATCCTCTTCGGCGTGGGCGGCACGCCCGAGGGCGTCATCAGTGCGGCCGCCCTCAAGTGCATGGGCGGCGAGATCCAGGCCCAGCTCGCCCCCCGCAGCGACTCCGAGCGCGAGAACGTGTTGGCCGCCGGCTTCGACCTGGCCAAGGTCATCCACACCGACGACCTGGTCTCCGGCGACAACTGCTTCTTCGCCGCTACCGGCGTCACCGACGGCGAGCTGCTGCGAGGCGTGCACTACGACAGCCGGGGCGCCACCACCCAGTCGCTCGTCATGCGGTCGAAGTCCGGCACCGTGCGCAGCGTCAGCGCCCGCCACCCGCTGGCCAAGATCGCCCAGTTCTCCGCCGTCGCCTTCGACTGACCGCGGAGCAACCGAGCGCAGCGAGCTTGCTCCGCGGCAGCAAGGCAGCGCCGCCAAAGGCGGCTCCTTGCAGTGAGGCGGCGAGCGCCGCCAAGGCGGCTCGTTGCAGTGAGGCGGCGAGCGAAGCGAGCCTGGGCCGCGGCAGCAAGGCAGCGCCGCCAAAGGCGGCTCCTTGCAGTTGGCCGGCGCCGCCAAAGGCGGCTCGTCGCAGTTGGCCGGCGAGCGAAGCGAGCCTGTTACTTGTCGGTCTTCGTCGAGTCCAGGAGAGAGCTGAGGGCTGCCGGCGTGAGCGGGGCCAGGACGGCGTGGTTGAAATCGCCGGTGCGGCGGTCGCGGCTGAGGACTGACTGCGACGGACCCGAGAACCGGCGGGTCATGCCCGTCGCCACCAGGATCTGGGGCACGCCGTCTTCGACGGCCGGGGCCTCGCCGACGGCGGTCTTCGGTTGGAAGGAGGCGATCAGCTCGGGCACCCGAGCCAGGGCGTCAGCCACCCATGCGTCGAGGAAGGGCTTCGGGTTCACCGCTCCGCCGCCGCCGGGATGCACCTCGAAGTGGACGTGCGGGGCCCCGCCCTGGGCGTTGCCGCTGTCGCCGTTGTAGCCGATCACCTGGCCCTGCTTGACCGCGGCGCCGCTCCCGAGGTCGCGGTTGAAGCCCTTCAGGTGGGCCATGTAGTAGTAGGTGCCGTCGGGGGCGGTGACGAAGGCGCCCTTGCCGCCCAGGCCGGCGTCCTCGAACCGGACGGTGCCGGCAACCGGCGCCCGGACGGGGACGTCAAAGGCGGCGAACACGTCGGTGCCCTGGTGCTGGTGGGGAGGCGGACCGCTGCGGGGGTCGAGCCAGTCGTCGGTCCAGTTGGCCACGCCGAGCAGCGGGAACTGGCCCATGCCCAGGGTCAGCGCCTCCTCCGAGGTCATGCCCAGGTTTTGGAGGGGGCGCAGGGCCTCCACCAGGGCGCTCGTGCTGCTGGCGCCGGACCGCTGCTGACTACGCAGCACCTCAGCGACCTGGCCCGAGCTGAGGCTGGGAACCGGAGCGGCAGGTCCGGTGGTCGCGGACGTCTCGGGCGGCTTAACGCTTGTCGTCGGCCCACCCAGCGGCCCGGGGGCGGGAGCGACCGTGGTCGGGGCGACCGTGGTGGGGGCGACGGTGGTCGGGGGGGCCGTGGTCGGGGTGCCCGTGGCCGGCGGCAGAGTGGTGGGTACGGGGGAGGCCGGCAACGTGGTCGGCACCGTCGACGTCACAGACGGCGCAGTCGTGATCGGGGTGTTGCCGTTGTTGACGCCTGACGCGCCGGGCTGGCCGGGCTGGCCGGCCATCTGCGCTGTGGCGCCATGCATCGAGCCGCCGAGGAGCGACAACGCCGCCGCCGTGGCGACGATGAGGAGGTGTCGAGGGTTTTTGATGTGCAATGGATGAATCCCACCTGCTCGCCGTGTCTCACGTTACCCCACGTCCAGGCCGACACTGAGTCGCGGCGCAAGCGTGACGTCGCCACAGCCGCGGTCGGCGGCTTCCGACCGGAACGCAGCAAGCAGGTGGCGGCCCACGCCCAGGTGCAGGTAGTCGTCGGCCACGACGAGGGAGGAGACATGAGCCACGCCGTTCCGGCACCAGCCCTGGACACACCCGGACACTGCCCCTTCGCTGCGGGCGGTCACGACCAGCTGGACGGTGCCGTCGGCCCGCACCAGGGCGGCCGCCTCCGGGTCGACCAGCTCCGTCACGGTCAGCTCAACCGGCAGTCCGCCCCGCCCGATCACCACCTGTGGGGTGAAGGCGGCGTCGGCGATGGGAGCCCAGATGCGACCGGGCCCCTCCCGCAGGAGGTGGACCCGTGAGAAGGTCACATCGACGCGGTAGTCGGCCAGGGCACTGAGAGCAGCCTGGATCCGGTCGGGATGAGCCTCGTCGGCCAGCGTCACGTGGGGGACGAACGGCCACGTCAGCGGCCGGGCGAGCGGTTCGACGAACACCCGCTCGCGCAACGTACGGACCGCGGTCTCCTCGGAGACGGTGAGGTGCAGCGTGGGATTGTCGGGCAGGAACGTCGAGGGCGGCCCGAGTGTGACCGTGAACGGCCGGGTGGCCGTGGCCGCACTGCGCAGCACGGCCAGCGCTTCGGCCAGCCGGTCCTCCCGCACGTTGACCGGCGGGACGAGGGTGAGGTGGGCCGGAATCCGGCCGAGCGCGCCGTCGCCGAGCGCACGGCGCAGTCCGTCGATCTCTCCGTCGAGGGGCGGCGGCACCAGCAGGGCCACGCCCAGCCTCACGCGGGCCACGCCAGCACCAGCTCCCTCGCCACCGCATCGACGATGTACCCGGGCCTGCGCCGCACGTCGCCCCACGTGAAGTGCAAGACGCGCCAGCCCCGAGCCACCAGCACGTTGCCCTTGTCACTGTTGCGCTGGACGTCGAGTCGGCCACCGTGCCAGATCCGGCTGTCGGCTTCGATCCCGAGCCGCAGGTGCGGATAGGCGAAGTCGAGCCGCAGCCCACCGACCTCGTACTGCCGCACCGGCTCGGGCAGACCACCCTGCCGCAACACCCGCATCAGCCCGTCCTCGAGCACACTCTGCGTCGGCGCAGTCGCCGGGTCGCGCTCCTCGATCAGCCCCCGCAACACCCCCGCCCCCCGCCGCCCCGGTCCACCCAGCCGGCTCAGGGTCCGGCCGAGAAGCTCGAACGTCACCAACCGCCGCATCAGCGCGTCCTCCAGCGCCGACTCCACCCCCTCGACCTCCAGCACCGCCCCGAGGTCGAGCAGCGTCCGCGCCGGCGTCGTCACCGGGATGCGCGAACACCGTGAGACGTCGATGGGCTCGAGCCGGCCGGTGCGGTGTACGACGACTGACCGGAGCGTCGGACAAGCGGTGCCCGGTACGGTGATCTCCGGGTGCCGGCATTCGATGCCTCGCAGTCGCCAAAGGGCCGCGGCGCTGCGGTGCGACGCCACGGAGCCCTGGCCGGCTGCCATGCATGCAGCGAGCAGGCTTTGCTCTACCGACTCCGGGGCTCCCGCCATTCGGTACACACCTCGGTGAACGGGCACCAGAATTCCAGCCGCCAGCCGCTCCTGGACTTGGCGGGGCGTCATCCCCACCTCGAGCGCATGGTCGTGTTGGGCCAGCGAGTACTGCCTCGCGGCGAGCCGGTTGAGCTGCACATCCACCGTCTTCACGTCTCCCAGCCAAGCAGGCGGGTGAGACATGCCGTCTTTGTCCGCTCAGCTACCGCTGAGGTAGTCCAGCGGACAAAGACCGATCTAGGAGTTGCGCTTGGCGGCGTTCAGGCGGGCCTCGGCCCGGGCTCGGGCGGCGACGGCGTCCTCGTCGTCGCCGGTGGCCTCGCTCTTGGCTCGTTCGGCGCGGGAGACGTCGATGTCCTTGGCCAGCTCGGCCACGTCGGACAGGATGATCACCCGGTTGTCTCGGACCTCGACGAAGCCGCCGTGCACGGCGGCGACCTCCTCACCGCCCGGCGTCTTGACCCGCACCACGCCGGTCTCGAGCGCGGCGAGGAAGGGAGCGTGGCCGGTGAGGAAAGCGACCTCGCCGCCAGCGACCGTGCGGCAGACGACCATGTCGGCCTCGCCCGAGTACAGGATGCGCTCGGGCGAGACCAGCTCGACCTGGAGCGTCATCTAGACGGAAGCCTCTTCCTTCGACAGGCCCTTGGCCTTCTCCCGGACGCTGTCGGCCCCACCCACGTTGAAGAAGGCCTGCTCGGGGAGGTCGTCGAGATCGCCGTTGGTCAGCTGCTCGAAGGACTCGATGGTCTCCTCGATCGGCACGTTGACGCCCTTGACACCCGTGAACTGCTCGCCCACGAAGAACGGCTGGGAGAGGAACTTCTCCACCTTGCGGGCCCGTTGGACGACCAGCTTGTCCTCCTCCGACAGCTCGTCGACGCCGAGGATGGCGATGATGTCCTGGAGCTCCTTGTAGCGCTGCAGCACCTCCTGGGTGCGACGGGCGACCTGGTAGTGGCGGTCGCCCACGGTCTCGGGAGCGAGGATGCGGGACGTGGAGGCCAGCGGGTCGACGGCCGGGTAGATGCCCCGGGAGGCGATGTCACGGGACAGCTCGGTGGTGGCGTCGAGGTGGGTGAACGTGGTGAACGGGGCGGGGTCGGTGTAGTCGTCGGCGGGGACGTACACGGCCTGAACCGAGGTGATCGACCGGCCCTTGGTCGACGTGATGCGCTCCTGCAGCTCGCCCATCTCGTCGGCCAGGGTGGGCTGGTACCCCACGGCGGAAGGCATCCGCCCCAGCAGGGTGGACACCTCGGAGCCGGCTTGGACGAAGCGGAAGATGTTGTCGACGAAGAGCAGCACGTCCTGGCCCTCCTCGTCCCGGAAGTACTCCGCCATGGTCAGGGCGGAGAGGGCGACCCGCAGGCGGACGCCGGGCGGCTCGTCCATCTGGCCGAACACCAGGGCCGCCTTGTCCATGACGCCCGATTCCTTCATCTCCAGGATGAGGTCGTTGCCCTCGCGGGTGCGCTCCCCCACGCCGGCGAACACCGACACACCACCGTGCTGGGTGGCGACCCGGTTGATCATCTCCAGGATGACGACGGTCTTGCCCACGCCGGCCCCACCGAAGAGGCCGATCTTGCCGCCCCGCACGTAGGGGGCGAGCAGGTCGATGACCTTGATGCCCGTTTCGAACATCTCCGAGCGGGGCTCGAGGTCGGCGAAGGCCGGAGCGGAGCGGTGGATGTCCCAGCGGTCGGGCAGGTCGCCCAGCTGGTCGGCACTCACGTCGAGGGGCTCGCCGATGACGTTCCACACGTGGCCGAGCACGCCGTTGCCGACGGGCACGGTGATGCCCCGGCCGGTGTTGGTCACGGGGGCGCCGCGGCGCAGGCCGTCGGTGGGCTTCATGCAGATGGCCCGCACCCGGTTCTCGCCGATGTGCTGGGCGACCTCGGCGGTGATCACCAGGTCCTTGCCCTCGAGCTCGACGGTCATGGTGACGGCGTCGTTGATCTCGGGGAGGGCGTTCGGCGGGAACTCCACGTCGACGACGGGACCGGCGATGGCGACGATGCGCCCCTCCTTGGCCCCATTCTTGGTGGTCTGGTCACTCATCTGAATGCTCCTGAACGGTCGAGGGTGTCGACGAGGATGTCGCGGCTTAGGACGGTCTCCGGGAAGTAATCAACCTTGCCGCCGGACTTGGCCATGCGGAGGGCCTCGGCGCCGCCGACGATCTCCATGATCTCGGTGGTGATCCCGGCCTGGCGGACCTTGTTGGCCACCGTGGCCAGGTTCTTCATCAGCTCCTCGGCGTTGTCGGTGGCCGCCTTCATGGCCCGCTGGCGGGCGGCCTGCTCACTGGCGGCGGCGTCGAGCATGGCCGCGAACACCCGGCCTTCGACATAGCGGGGCAGCAGGCGCTCGAGGATCTGGGCGGGCTCGGGCTCGAACTCGTAGGCGTTCTGGGGGCCGTCGCCACCGGCGGCCGCGTCCTCGATGGCCTCGCGCTCGAGGGGGAGCAGGCGGACGTTGACCACCTTCTGGGTGCCCATGGACAGGAACCGGGTGTAGATCAGCTCGACCTGATCGGTGCCGCCCTCCTCGTCGGAGCCCCGCTCGTAGCGCTCCATCGCGGCCCGGGCCACCTTGCGGGCGTCCTCGTACGACGGCACCTCGGCGTAACCGGAGAAGGCGTCGCCGATGCGGTAGTCGCGGTAGCGGAAGTAGCCCTCGGCCTTCTTGCCGGACAGCGTCAGCTCGTAGTCCCGGCCCTCGGCCTGGTGGGCGAGCAGGGCCCGCTCACCGGTGCGGATGACGGTGGAGTTGTAGGCGCCGGCCAGGCCGCGGTCGGCGCTGATGACGATGAACCCGACCTTCTTGACGGGGTCGCGCTCCTGCAACAAGGGATGGTCGAGGCCGGCGCCGCCGGCGGCCAGGTTGCCCATGACCGCGGTGATCTGCTCGGAGTACGGACGGGCCGCCGCCACCCGCTGCTGGGCCTTGACGATGCGGCTGGCCGCGATCAGCTCCATGGCCCTGGTGATCTTCTTGGTGGACTGGATGCTCTTTATGCGGCGGCGAAGGACCCGCTCCTGCCCACTGGCCACGGGCTACTTCCCCTCGGCCTTGGTGTCCATCTCCGCTGTTTCATCCGACTTCTTCTCGTCCTTGTTGCCGTTGTCGGACTTCTTCGCCTCGCCGTTGTCGGACTTGTCCTCGCCCGACTGGTTGCCGTCCTCCGACTTCTTGTCGTCGGACTTCTTGGCCTCCTCGGCCTTCTTGTCCGCCTCGGACGGGCCGGTCTCGGTGGGCTGGAAGCGGTCGCGGAAGCCCTCCATGGCCGACTTCATCTTGTCGTCGTCGGGCATCTTGCCCGACTCACGGATCTCCTCCATGAGGTCCGTGTAGCGGCTGTTGAACTCCTCGAGCAGCTCCTTCTCGAAACGGCCGACGTCGGAGGTGGGGATGTCGTCGAGGTAGCCCTTGGTGCCGGCGTAGATCGACACGACCTGCTCCTCGACCTTCAGCGGCGCGTGCAGGCCCTGCTTGAGCAGCTCGGTGAGCTTGTAGCCCCGGTCGAGCTGGGCCTGGGAGAGCTTGTCGAGCTCGGAGCCGAAGCTGGCGAAGGCCTCGAGCTCGCGGAACTGGGCCAGGTCGAGCTTGAGCGTGCCGGCCACCGACTTCATGGCCTTGATCTGGGCCGAGCCGCCCACCCGGGAGACCGAGATGCCCACGTCGACCGCGGGGCGCACACCCGACCGGAAGAGGTCGGTCTGCAGGTAGATCTGGCCGTCGGTGATCGAGATCACGTTGGTGGGGATGTAGGCGGAGACGTCGCCCTCTTTGGTCTCGATGATCGGCAGGGCGGTCAGCGACCCGCTGCCCAGCTCCTCGGAGAGCTTGGCCGAGCGCTCGAGCAGGCGGCTGTGGAGGTAGAAGACGTCGCCGGGGTAGGCCTCACGGCCCGGCGGGCGGCGTAGGAGCAGGGAGAGCTGGCGGTACGCCTCGGCCTGCTTGGAGAGGTCGTCGTAGACGATGAGGGCGGCGTCGCCCTTCTCCATCCAGTGCGAGCCCATGGCGGCGCCGGAGTAGGGGGCGAGGTACTTGAACGGGGCCTGCTCACCCGAGGGGGCGTTGACCACCACCGTGTACTCCATGGCCCCGTACTCCTCGAGGGCGGCAACCACCTCGGCCACGGTGGAGTTCTTCTGGCCGATGGCGACGTAGATGCACTTCACCCCCTGGCCCTTCTGGTTGATGATCGCGTCGACCGCGACGGCGGTCTTGCCCGTCTTGCGGTCGCCGATGATCAGCTCGCGCTGGCCGCGGCCCACCGGGGTCATGGCGTCGATGGACTTGATGCCGGTCTGGAGGGGCTCCTTCACCGGCTGGCGGTCCATCACGCCGGGGGCCTGAATCTCGAGGCGCCGGGTCTCGTCGGTGTTGATCGCCCCCTTGCCGTCGAGGGGCTGGCCGAGGGCGTCGACCACCCGGCCGAGCAGACCGTCGCCCACGGGGACCGAGAGGATCCGCCCGGTGGCGCTCACCGCCTGACCGTCCTCGATGTGGCCCATCTCGCCCAGGACGACGGCGCCGATCGACTCCTCGTCGAGGTTCAGGGCCAGACCGAGCGTGCCGCCCTCGAATTCGAGCAGCTCGTTGACCGAGGTGTTGGGCAGACCTGAGATGCGGGCGATGCCGTCACCGACCTCGACGATCTGGCCGACCTGCTGGCGCTCCAGGCTGGGCTTGAACCCCTCCATGTGCTTGCGCAGGACGTTGGTGATGTCGTCCGGGCTGAAGTTGAAATTCGACCCGGAGCCGGCGTTGTTCGAGACCGTCGTGTCAGTCATCTGATGGTTTCCTTCAATTGATCGAGTCGGTGACGCACGGTGCCGTCGATGACCACATCGCCCACGCGGGCGGAGAGGCCGCCGAGCACCGAGGGGTCCACATGTACCTTGACTTCGACTTCTTTGCCAAGGTTCTTCGACAAGGCGACGGCCAGGCGCCTGCGCTGGTCCTCGTCGAGGGGGACGGCCGAGCGCACCTCGGCGACCGCGTGCTTGCGGTCGGAGGCGGCCCGCTCGACCAGGCTGGAGATGATGGCCGGTAGGTCACGGGCGTGGCCTGCGCCGACGATGAACGAGACCAGGTTCGTGGTGATCGGCGTGGCCTTGGCCTTGGCCAGCAGGTCCTGGATGATCTCCTGGCGCTTCTCCGCCGGGATGTCTGCGTCGGTGAGGGTGGCCCGAAGCTCGTCGGACGAGCTCAGTACGTGGGAGAGGTCGAACAGCTCGTCCTCGACCACGGACAATGCGCCTTCGGCCCGGGCGACCTCGAAGAGGGCGGCGGCGTAGCCGGTGATCTGCTCAGCTTGCACTATGCGTGCCTGCGCCTACTGCAGTGTCGACCTCGTCGATGAACCGCTCGATGAGCGCCAGGTTGGTCTCACGGTCGAGGTTGCGCTGCACGACCTTCTCGGTCAGCTCGATGGTCATGTCGGCCACCCGGGACCGCAGGTCGCCCATGGCCCGCTCGACCTGGGCGGCGATGTCCTCCTGGGCCCGTGACTTGATCTCCGCCACCTCGGCCTCGGCCTGCTTCTTGAGGTCCTGGCGGAGCTTGTCGGCCGACTGGCGGGCTTCCTCGATGATGCGGGACGACTCGTTCTTGGCGTCGGCCAGCTGACGGCGGTAGTCCTCCAGGATGGTGTTGGCCTCGTCGCGCGTCTTCTCGGCCTCGTCGAGGCTGCTCCGGATCTTGTCCGCTCGCGCGTCGATCCCCTTCTTCACCGCCGGGAACGCGAACTTGGCGATGAGGAAGAAGAGGATCGCGAAAGACAGCGCGCCCCAGATGATCTCGTTGGTGGCCGGAAGGATCGGGTTGGTGGTCGCCTTCTCCTCGGGGGGATGAGGCGCCTCTTGGGCGAAGAAGACCACTGCGGTCAGCAGGTTGAGCATGACGCCTCCCTCAGGCGAACTTGATGAGAATGAAGACCACGAATCCGATAAGGGCGAGGGCCTCGGTGAAGGCGATGCCGAGGAACATGGTGGTACGCACCATGCCGGCGCTCTCGGGCTGACGAGCCATGGCCGTGATGGCGTTGCCAACCACGATGCCGATGCCGATGCCGGGGCCGATGGCGGCCGCGCCGTAGCCGATGCCTGCACCGATGGCGCTCAGCCCCGCCGTCGGGTCGCTCCCGCCCGCCGCCTGTGCGAACAGTTCCAGTACCAAGGTTTCTCCTAGTGCTCGGGGTGCATGGCCCCGCCGATGTACACGGCGGCGAGAATGGTGAAGATGAACGCCTGCAGCACAGCGACGAGGATCTCGAAACCCGTCAGCAGGATCAGCATGAGGAACGGCAGCGGCAGGACGATGGCCAACGGGCTGGCCGTCCACAGGGCCGCCGAGAGCACGGCGAAGGTCACCAGCAGGAGGTGGCCGGCGAGCATGTTGGCGAAGAGTCGGACGGCCAGGGAGAAGGGCCGAACGAAGACGGTGGAGATGAACTCGATGAGGGCGACCAGCGGCAGCAGGAACTTCGGCACGCCCGGCGGGAAGAGCATCGACTTGAAGTAGCCGCCCAGGCCCTGGGCCTTGATCCCGACCACATTGAAGATCACCCACACCAACAGGGCCAGGAAGGCGGGGAGGGCCAT
>CADCTB010000188.1 GCA_902805665.1 uncultured Acidimicrobiales bacterium | reverse complement strand
AACCTGACGTTCACCAACAACGAGCTGAAGGACACGTACCTCGAGGCCGACGGCACGGTCCACAAGGACTACAAGAGCGAGAACCTCGTGATCGACGACAACGTGTACGACGGCACGGGCAAGGTCTGGAAGTGGAACGGCAAGACCTACAACTCGCTGTCCGACGTGACGAACGCGCTCGGGTTCGAGAAGAACGGCGGCAAGATCGTGGCCACCGAGACCATCAACCCCGGTGACAAGGACTTCTCGGCCGTGCTCTCCAAGATCAAGCCGCTCAACCCCGACCTCATCTTCTACGGCGGCGAGTACCCGGAGGCGTCGCTGATCTCCAACCAGGCCAAGGGACCGCAGGCGATGAAGGCCCCGCTGATGGGTGGCGACGGCATCGTCGACCCGACGTATGGCAAGACCGCCGGCCCGGCGGCAAACGGCGACTACGGCACCTCCGTGGGCGCGCCGCCGGAAAGCCTGGAATCGGCCAAGCAGTTCCTTGCCGATTACAAGGCGGCCGGGTTCCGCGACCCGTACTCGGCCTACGGCGCCCTGGCGTACGACGCGGCCAACGCCATCATCAGCACGCTGCCCACCGCCCTGGGCGGGGCCAACGCGGTCGACGACAGCGTGCGTCGCAAGGTCGTCGACGCGGTCGGAAAGGTGAACTTCGGTGGCGCCAGCGGCATGGTGGCGTTCGATGAGTTCGGCGACACCGTCACCAAGACGCTCACCATGTACCGGGTGGACGCGGGCGAGTTCAAGCCCATCAAGACCGGCGAGTTCAAGGCCTGAGCGAGCACGCCGACCGGTCCTGCCGGCGCCCGCCCAGGCAGGCGACACCCGATCTGGCTGCAGTTGCCCGCCACTAGGCGGCGTACTGCAGCCAGATCGAACGGTGCCCGACCATGAGGCAGTTCGTCCAGCAGCTGGTCAACGGCACCGTCCTAGGCGCCACCTACGGGTTGATCGCTCTCGGCTACACGATGGTCTACGGGATCATCCAGCTCATCAACTTCGCCCACGGTGAGATCTTCATGGTCGGCGCCTTCGGTGGCCTGACCGTCTACCGCTACTGGCTCCCGGAGTCCCTGGCCGGCAACGTCTGGGTGGCCCTGCCGGCGGTGCTCATCGTCGCCATCGCCGTGTCCGTCGGCACGGCCGTGCTGATGGAGCGCCTGGCCTACCGACCGCTGCGCAACGCCCCCCGGCTGGCCCCGCTGATCACCGCCATCGGGGTGTCGATCTTCCTCCAGGAGGCGGTGCGGCTGTTCTATCCGGGTGGCAAGCGCCAGCAGCCGTTTCCTCAGCTCATCTCCAGCGGGACGTTCGACGTGGCCGGGGTGACCGTGGCGTGGGTGTCGGTGTTCGTGGTCGTCGTGGCCGTGGCGCTCATGGTGGCCCTGCAGGTGTTCGTGAAGAAGACGAAGACCGGGAAGGCGATGCGGGCGACGTCGCAGGATCCGGAGAGCGCCAAGCTGATGGGCATCGACATCAACCGGGTGATCGTGGTCACCTTCGTGCTGGGGGCGGCCTTGGCCGCGGTCGCGGGGGTCATGCAGGGGATGCGCTTCGCCCAGATCGACTTCCGCATCGGCTTCCTCTCGGGGCTCAAGGCGTTCACCGCCGCCGTGCTGGGCGGCATCGGGAACATCACCGGCGCGGTGCTGGGCGGCTTCCTCCTCGGGATCGTGGAGGCGTTGGCCACCCAGTACGTGCCGCAGGGCTCGTCCTGGAAGGACGTGTGGGCCTTCATCGTGCTTATCGCGGTGCTCGTCGTACGGCCCGGGGGGCTGCTGGGCGAGCGGGTGGCGACCCGGGCATGAGGCTGCACAGGCCGCCGCCGGTTGCCGTGGCAGGAGCGGTGGCCCTCGTGGTCGGGTGCCTGTCGCCGTGGGCCACGTTCGCCGGCTTCCCCGGCAAGATGTCGCTCGGGGGCTTCCCGGGCGGGGCCCGCCTGTTCTGCCTGCTGCTCGTGGCGGGCGCCGTTCTCTTTGTCGTCGACGTGGGCGGCCGCCGGCGAGCCGCGCTGGCGACCGCTATCGGAGCGACGGCCGTCGTCGTCGTGAACCTGGTTGCCCTGGTCGACCAGGGCGGCGACATCGGGTCGGTGTCCTGGGGCGCCTGGCTGGCACTAGCGGGCGGCGGGGCGCTGGTCGCAGCGGCGTGGCGCTTGCCATCGGGGCACCCGCCGCCCGAAGAGTGGAGGCGCCGGCCTGCGGCCATCGAGGTGGCGGTTCTTGCCACCGGCCTTCTGGCCCTGCTGGGCGCGGTGGTGTGGGGGCTGGAGATCGAAGAGTCGAGCCGCTTCGTCTCCTTCCTCGTCTTCCTCACGTTCTCGGCGGTGGCCCTCCACCACCTCGGCCTCTTCTCGGGGCTCGGCGTCCTCTTCAACCGCTACCCCCGGATCGCCATGCTCCTGGGCGCGGCGGTGGCGGTGGCGTTCCCCTTCACCCAGCAGGGCAACGCCTACTGGATCCGGGTGTTCGCCTCCATCGGCGTGTTCGCCGTCGCCGCCATCGGCCTCAACGTGGTGGTCGGGCTGGCCGGCCTCCTCGACCTGGGCTACGTCGCCTTCTTCGGGGTGGGCGCATACGTCGGCGCCCTTCTGGCCAATGCCTCGCTGACCACCGTGCACGTGCACCTCCCGTTCCTCTTGGTGGTCCTCCTCGGCGGGTGCGTGGCCGCCGTGTTCGGCCTGGTGATCGGCTTGCCCACGCTCCGGTTGCGGGGTGACTACCTGGCCATCGTCACCCTCGGGTTCGGGGAGATCTTCCGGATCACCGCCAACAACTGGGACGGTCTCACACGCGGGCCGAACGGGATCTCCGGCGTCCCTGATCTGGCCGTCGGCGGCTTCGACTTCGGCGCGTCACACTCGCTCCTCGGCGTCACCCTGCCCGGCTTCGCCAACTACTACTTCGTCGAGCTGGTGCTCATCGCCGGCGCCATCGTGGTGTTCACCAGGCTCAACGACAGCCGCATCGGCCGGGCGTGGGTCGCCATCCGCGAGGACGAGGTGGCCGCCGCCGCCAGCGGGATCGACACCATCCGACTCAAGCTCCTCGCCTTCGCCATCGGCGCGTTCCTGGCGGGAGCGGCGGGCACGGTCAACGCCCACGTGACCACCCAGGTGTCCCCCGACTCCTACACGTTCCTGGAGTCGATCCTGCTGGTGGCCGCGGTGGTGCTGGGGGGGATGGGAACCGTACCGGGCGCGCTGCTGGGCTCGACCGCCCTCTTCGTGTTGCCCGAGAAGCTGCGGTCGTTCCAGGACATGCGCCTGCTGCTCTTCGGCGCCGCCCTGATCCTGGTCATGCGCTTCCGCCCCGAGGGCCTGGTGCCGAGCCGCCGACGGCGACGCGAGCTCCGCGAGGAGGCGCCCGAGGGCGTTCCCGGCCTGGCGGGCGCCACCGGCGCACCTCCAGGAGGACCTGTCTCGTGACGCTGCTCCAAGTTCGCGGAGTGACCAAGCGGTTCGAGGGGCTGGTGGCGGTGGATTCTGTGGACCTCGACGTGGGGGAGGGCGACATCCTCGGCGTCATCGGTCCCAACGGGGCGGGGAAGACCACCTTGTTCAACTGCCTGAGTGGGCTGGAGGTGCCGACCGGCGGTGAGATCCGGTTCCGGGGCCACGCCCTGTCCGGCCGGCCCGACCGGTTCACCAGAGCCGGCGTGGCTCGGACCTTTCAGAACATCCGACTTTTCCCGCACATGACCGTCTTCGAGAACGTGCTCGTCGGGCGGCACTGCCGTACGCACGTCGGGCTGGCGTCGGCCATCGGTCGGGGGCCCAGGTTCCGGCGGGAGGAGCGGGAGTCGGAGGCGCGGGCCGAGGAGCTGCTGGACTTCGTCGGGCTCCAGCGCGAGGGCGGGGTCGTGGCGCGGAACCTCTCCTATGGCGACCAGCGACGGCTGGAGATCGCCCGCGCCCTGGCCAGCGAACCGGGCCTGCTCCTCCTCGACGAGCCGAGGGCGGGGATGAACGCCCAGGAGACCCGGGCGACGGCGGATCTGGTCCGCCGCATTCGCGACAGGGGGGTGGCCGTCGCCGTCATCGAGCATGACATGCGGTTCATCTTCGGCCTGTGCGACCGGGTGGCCGTCCTGGTCCAGGGCCGGAAGCTGGTGGAGGGCACGCCCACTGAGGTGCAGGCCGACCCCCGTGTGATCGAGGCCTACCTGGGCACGCCGACCGGCTGATGGCCGCCCTGCTCGAGGTGCGCGACCTGCACGTCGCCTACGGCCAGATCGACGCGGTCCGGGGCGTCAGCTTCGACGTCGACGCCGGCCAGGTGGTGGCGCTCATCGGCAGCAACGGCGCAGGCAAGACGACCACGCTGCGGACGCTGTCGGGCCTCCAGCGGGCGAGCGGCGGCGAGGTTCGGCTCGACGGCGACCGCATCGACCGCCTGGCCGCCCACGAGATCGTGGCCCGTGGCGTGGCCCACGCGCCCGAAGGTCGGCGGCTCTTCCCTCGGATGACGATCCGGGAGAATCTCGACCTGGGTGCGTACCGCCGCCGCGACAGCGAGGTCGAGGCCGACGTCGCCATGGTCTACGACCTGTTTCCGATCCTTGCCGAGCGCCGCGCTCAGGCCGCGGGGACGTTGTCGGGCGGGGAGCAGCAGATGCTGGCCATCGGCCGGGCCCTCATGAGCCGGCCCCGGCTGCTCATGCTCGACGAGCCGTCGATGGGCCTGTCGCCCCTCGTCATGCGCACGATCTTCTCCACCCTTTCCGAGCTGAAGACGCGAGGAACCACGCTGCTCCTCGTCGAGCAGAACGCCCAGGCCGCGCTGGGCCTGGCCGACAGCGGCCACGTGCTGGAGACCGGCCGCATCGTGTTGTCGGGGACGGGCGCCGACCTCCTGCGGGACGAGGGCGTCCGCAAGGCCTATCTGGGCGAGGACTGAGCTCTCAGAACGACTGGCGGAGGAGATCGACCGCCCGCTCACGGGCCCGCTTTGACAACGAACGACGTTTCCACCGCTCGAGGTCGTACTCCGCGGAGCGGTCGAGGTCGTCACCGAAATGACGGGCCAGTTCGTCGATCAACGCCGGGTCCGAGAAGCCGACGATCAGCTCGTCGTCGAGGCCGAGCGACCGGTGCTCGAGGTTGCTCGAGCCCAGGTTGGCCCACCCGTCGGCGATCATGACCTTGGCGTGGATCATGGTCGGCTGGAACTCGAAGATGCGGACGCCGGCTTCGAGCAGCCGCCCGTACTGGCGCTGGCCGGTCTCCCGTACGACCTCCTTGTCGACGTTCGGCCCGTTCACGAGTATGCGCACGTCGACTCCTCGCTCGGCCGCGTCGCACAGCAGGTCGAGGAAGGCCTCGTCCGGGGCGAAGTAGGCGGTGGTGATCCACAGGCGCTCCCGGGCCCCGGCGATAGTGGCGAAGAAGAGCTGGGCCGCGGCCGTGCCGCCCGATCCGGGGGAGCTGAGGATCACCTGGACGTCGACGCCGCCGTCGAGCGGCGCCACCTCAGGGAAGTGCGACGCTCCGAGCACCACGTTGGTGGCCTCGGTCCAGTCCTCGATGAAGCCGCCGAGGATGTCACGCACCGCCGGCCCCTCGATGACGGCGTGGGTCTCCCGCCAGTGCTCCGGATCCTCGGCGTCGCCCATCCACACGTCGGCGATGCCAACGCCGCCGGCAAAGCCGATCCGGCCGTCGACGATGAGCAGCCTCCGGTGCATCCGGTTGTTCAGCTTGTCGAGCGTGTACCACGCCGGTGGGCGGAAGAAGGCGACGGTGGCGCCCGCCTCCTCCAGCCGGTGCACCGTCTCGCGGTCGAGCTTGGCCGACCCATAGGCGTCGAAGACGACGTTCACCTCCACGCCGGCCTTGGCCCGCTCGCACAACGCCTCGGTGAACTGGTTGGTGATCTCGCCGGGCCAGTAGATGTACGACGAGAAGTCGATCGTCGACTCTGCGGCGGCGATGGCCTCGAGCATGGAGGGAAACGTCCGGCACCCGTTGCGCAGGATGCGGACGCGGTTCCCGGGGCGCACCGGCGCCCGGGTGATCCCCTCGACCAGGCGGGTGAACTCGGCGCTGCCCGGTGCCGGCGGGTCGTCGAGCTGGTAGCCCGAGGGACCGCCTTTGCGGTAGCGGGCCGTGCCCACCGCGTACGTCAGGGCCAGCCCCGCCCCGACGACGACAGCAGCCGGAGCGATCCGGGAGCGCGGGAGGGTGGGCACGGTTTGCAACATACCTGTGAAATCCGGCTCTTCCCGTTCGCCATGGTGGCGAACCACCGGCAGGCTCAGCGATCGGTGCTGATGGCCTGAAGGACGGCAAGCGAGGCCGCCTTGCGGGCCGGGAGGATGCCGGCCAGCATCCCGGCCACGGTGGCCAGCGCAGCGAGACCGGCGAGCTGGGCGACGGGGAAGACCAGCTCCGTCACCCCCAGGTGGCGCATGGAGGCCACCAGGGCCCAGCCGAAGAAGAGGGCGACGACGGTGCCCAGCATGGCGCCGAGGCCGCCGATGATGGCCGCCTCTGACCGGATCATCGACCGCAGCTGGCGGCGGGCCATGCCGAGGGCGCGGAGCAGGCCGACCTCCCTGGTCCGCTCGTGGATCGAGAGGGCGAGAGTGTTGGCGATGCCCAGCAGGGCGATGATCACCGAGAGGGCGAGCAGGGCGGTGACCGGTACGAGCAGGCGGTTGACCTTCTCCTCCTGGGCCGCCACCACCTGACTGTGGTCCATGACCTTCACCACCGGATAGTCGGCGAGGGCCCGCTCGATCTCGGCCCGCCCCTGCACGGCGGTGACCCCCGGGGCAAGAGCGACGTCGACCTCCAGGGAGAACTGCTGCGCGAAGTTGGCTCGATAGGCGCCGAGGGTGATCACGTAGTCGGTCCGCACCGCAGTGGTCGAGAACGTCCCCTGCAGCAGCATCTTCCTGGTTCCCGTCTTGGCGAACGTCATGGGCACGGGGTCGCCGATGCGCCAGCCGTACCGCTCGGCGACGGTGTCGCGCACCAGCACACCCTTGTCGTCGAGGCGGCGGACGGCGGCAGCCGAGCCGTCGTCGATCTCGTGCATAGCGGTGACGGTGGCGGGGTCGACGGCGAGCAGCGTCTGGTTGCGCCCGTCCAGCCCCCACTGCCCGCCCCGAATCTCCGACACCGTGGCGACGGCGGGGCTCTCACGGACCCGGTCGATGACGACGGGCGGCACGCCGCTGACCGCTCCGCCCAGACCGGCGGGGGTGAGCACGAAGTCGGCCCGGAGGCTGTCGTCGACGGTCCGGCTGGCCGAAGCCTTGACCGAGGCGGCCAGGATGGCGACCACGCCGACCAGGCCGATCCCGATCATGAGGGCGGCGGCGGTGGAGGCCGTCCGGCGGGGGCTGCGCATGGCGTTCTCCCGACCGAGGAACGCCGGTTCGCCGAACAGGCGTACCAGGGGGGCGCCCAGGAAGTGGGCCGCGGGCGTGGCCACGAGGGGCGTCAGGGCGGCGAGGCCGACGAGGATTCCGACTGCGCCGAGGCCGACGGCCACGAGGGGCTTGTCGCCGCCGCTGAGGACACCGGTGAGCAGCGTGGCCAGGCCGGCCAGGCCGGCGGCCGAGCCGAGGGCCAGACGCCTGCTGGTCGAGGTCGCCCGGCCACCGTCGGCCCCCCTCAAGGCGCCGACCGGCGAGATGAGAGTGGCCCGCCGGGCGGGGGCGAGGGCGGCGAGGACGGTGACGGCCACGCCGGCGACGACGCCGACAACTGCGGTACGGGGCAGGAACACCGCCGAGGCGGCGGGCAGCTCGAAGCCCATCCTGCCGAAGAGGGCGAGGAGGCCCCGGGCGGCGCCGAAGCCGGCAAGGACGCCGGCCACCGAGCCGACCAGGCCGACGGCCACGGCCTCGCACAGCACCGATGCCGTGAGCTGGGCCCGGCTGGCGCCCAGGGAGCGGAGGAGGGCCAGCTCCCGGGCCCGCTGGGCCACCAGGATCGAGAAGGTGTTGCAGATGATGAAGGCGCCCACCAGTAGGGCGACGGCGGCGAAGAGCAGCAGCGCGGTGGGCAGGAAGGCCACCGCCTGGGTCCATGACTCGGCCGACTCCTGTGCGACCTGCGCGGTGGTGACCGCTTCGTACTGATCGGGGAGGACGGCGTTGATGCGGGAACGAAGGGCATCGGGGCTCACGCCGGCCTCGGCCTCGACCGGGATGGCGTCGACCTGGCCCTCGACCCCCAGGACCCGCTGGGCGGTGACCTGGTCGAAGATGGCCTTGGTGGAGGCGACGACGTCGCCCGCGGCGTCGAGGAGGCCGCCGATGGTGAACTCCTGGGTGGAGCCGGAGAAGAGGACCTTGATCTTGTCGCCCAGCACCAGACCGGCCCGGCGGGCGGTCTCGACGTCGATGGCGACCTCGCCCGGCCCGGGAGCCCGGCCGGCGGTGAGCGTGACGTCGGGCGTGACTGCGCTGCCCACGGTGGGAAGGCCCTTGGCCGCGATGGCCTGCCCCTGCTTGTCGACCAGCTCGGCGTAACCCTGGACTGCGGCCCACGCGGCCTTGACGCCCGGGATGGCTGCGATCTTCGCCACCAGCGACTCGGGCACCGGCTCCCGCTCGGGAAGGCTGTTGGCCTGGGCGGCGAAGAGGGCGGTGGATCGGATGACGACATCGGAGGAGCCGCCGGTGTCGGCCGAGGCCTGATGGAACGCCGAGTCGATGGTGTCGGTGAGGATGAACGTGCCCGACACCAGGGTCACCGCAAGGGCAACCGCCAGGGCGGTGCCGAACAGCCTCACCCCCTGCGCCAGTGCCCCCCGCAGCAGCCGTGTCATGGCAACGTCAGCCGCCGAGCTGCTTCATGTGGTCGATCGCCCGCTCGGCGGTCGGCTCGAACATCTCGTCGACGACCTGCCCGTCGGCGAGGAACACGATCCGGTCAGCGTAGGAAGCGGCCACGGGGTCGTGGGTGACCATGACGATGGTCTGGCCGAAGCCGTCGACGGCCCGGCGCATGAAGGCCAGCAGCTCGCCGCCGGCCTTCGAGTCGAGGTTCCCGGTGGGCTCGTCGGCCAGGATGATCTCCGGGCGCGACACCAGGGCCCGGGCCGCCGCCACCCGCTGCTGCTGGCCGCCGGAGAGCTCGGCCGGCCGGTGGTGCAGACGGTCGCGCAGGCCGACGACGTCGACCACGGTGTCGAACCAGTCCGGGTCCGGCCGGCGCCCGGCCAGGGCCAGCGGGAGGGTGATGTTCTCGGCCGCGGTCAGGGTGGGCAGGAGGTTGAACGCCTGGAAGATGAAACCGATCCGGTCGCGGCGCAGGCGGGTGAGCTGACGCTCGCGCAGGGTGCCCAGGATCGTGTCGCCGATGGAGATGGAGCCCGAGGTGAGGTCGTCGAGGCCGGCGAGGCAGTGGAGCAGCGTCGACTTGCCGGAGCCGGATGGGCCCATGATGGCCGTGAAGCAGCCGGGGGCGAAGTCGACGTTGACGCCGTCCAGCGCCCGGACCGAGGTCTCGGCGTTGCCGTAGAGCTTGACCGCGTTGACGGCACGGGCGGCGGGAACGGAAGTGACCAGGTGGGGGAACGTCCGGTCTTCGTGGGTGGTGGGGGCTCGCAGGATCAGCGTCATGTGAATCTCTCCTCAGACCAGCTTGGAGGCGTGCCCTGGGCAGTACAGGGTGACGGCCTGGCGGACGGCCCAGTCGACGGTGGCGGGGGGAACGGTGATCGAGGCGGGGATCATGGAGAGCCCGGTGGCCTTCACCTGGGCGAAGCTCTGACCGCCGTCGAACGCGGTGCACACCTGGTCGCCGGCCTGGGCGATCTGGGCGGCGGTGGGAGAGACCAGCAGCAGAATCCCTCCGACCTGACGCTTCAGCTCGTTGATGACGCCCTGGACCTCGGTCGCCGAGGGCGTGCGGCGGGCGACCTTCGCCGGGGCGGCCGCGGAGGCGGCGGCAGGAGCTGCGACCGGCGGGGCAGTCACCGGAGCGGCCTTGGCGACAGGCGCCTTGGTGGTGGGCGGCGTGGTGACCTTCGGCTTGGGCACCGTGGTCGGCGCCGGCGTGGGGACGGTAGCGGCAGTGACGGCCGCGGGTGCCGGCGGGGGAGTCGCCGCCAGGACGGAGTCACCCGGCTGGCGGGCGGGCGGAGCAGCCAGCTCCTCCACCTGTGAGACCGAGGCGGTACGGACTTCGCCGTCGTCGCCCGGCCGGGGCACAGCTCCCGCGCTGACGGCCAGCGCCAGCGTGAGGTTCACGCCGACCAGTCCGGCCAGCAGTTTGCGGTTCCGACTCGTGTTGTTCAGCATGTTGGCCTCGCCTCCCGTGGTGATGAAGCAGATATCGACGGGCGAGGCCTGTTCTTGTAGTAAAGCCTTCCTTAAGTTGTGAGGAGTTGTGAAGTGTCGGGCCGCTACCTGTCCCGGTTTCCGACGCTCTGCAGGGCGGCGAGGAGCTCGACCGGGATCGGGAAGATGAGGGTGGAGTTCTTCTCGGTGGCTACCTCGGCCAGGGTCTGGAGGGTGCGCAGCTGCAACGCCCCGGGCGCGGTGGCCAGGGTGGTGGCCGCCTCGGCCAGCTCCTGACTGGCCTCCAGCTCGCCGGTGGCGGCGATGACCTTGGCCCGCCGCTCACGCTCGGCCTCGGCCTGGCGGGCCATGGCCCGCAGCAGCTCCGGCGGCAGGGTGATGTCGCGGATCTCCACCTGCTTGACCTCCACGCCCCATGCGCCGGTGGACTGGTCGATCTTCACCCGAAGCTCGTCGTTGACCGTCTCCCGGTGGGCCAGAAGGTCGTCGAGCTCGAAGCGGCCGATGATCGACCGGAGGCTGGTCATCGCCACCCGCTGGCTGGCGAAGCGGAAGTTGTCCACGCCGAGGACGGCCTGGACCGGGTCGAGCACCTGGAAGTACACGACCGCGTCGACCTGGATGGTGACGTTGTCCGAGGTGATGGCGGCCTGGGGCGGGATATCGACCACCTCCACCCTGAGGCTCACCTTCACCACCCGGTCGATCAGCGGGAACCGGACCACGATCCCCGGACCCTTCGCCCCCTCCCGGATGTGGCCGAGCCGGAAGAACACCGCCCGTTCGTACTCGGTGACGATGATGAGGATCGTCGGCAGGACGACGAAGAGGATCACGGCGAGGACGACACCTGCGACAACGAGTGTGGTCATGCCGCCAGTCTGACCCCGTAGTGCTCAGCGCGTCGGGGCGTCGATGTCACGTGCCGCCTGGGTAGCCTCGTTGTATGTCGACTCCGCTGAGAACCGGTGTGAAAGAGGACGTCGTCACCCGTCCGGACGACGAGACCACGACAGGCGAACCGCATGTCGCCCACATCGTCAAGGCCGACGGCGATGCCGCGGCGAAGGTCGTCGAAGCGAGGATCTACGGCACGCCGCTCGAGGCGCTCTGCGGCATGGTGTTCGTCCCCCAGCGCGATCCGACCAAGCTCCCCATGTGCGCCGCCTGCAAGGACATCTACGAGACCTACAGCGTCTTCAACGAGGGCCTTCCCGACACCCCCGGGTCGTGACCGTCAACCCTTCAGGGCAGTGGCGCCGTAGCTCTCACACCCCCACCCGTCCCGGTCGGCGTCCAACCTGTGGGGGTCACCGTGTGCATGGTCGACGCGAACCTTTCGGTTGATCTGCGGGCAGTCCAGATCGGGCGAGGGAGACGGGATGCAGTCGTCCGGGTACGCGGGATGGCAGTTGTTCGGGGATGGCATGACCGGCTGACTCGTCGTCCGCGGTGTTTCGCTGAGACTTCGCGCCGGGCACGCGGACCATAAGCCCCTGCGGGCCGACTTGGCTTCCAGCTCCGACGAGCTGAGTCGCTGTGCGAGCTCAGCGTCCTCTCGTGCGAACTGCTCGTACCACTCGGCGTCGCCGTTGCGGACGAGCTGTTCGTTGACGCTCAGGCCGGCGACGGACACCTCGGCCAGGGTTCGCCCGTATCGATCCTTCTCCGGGCCGTTCGCCGGCCGCCGCAGCGTCACGTCTTTTCCTTCCACGAGGGCGCGCAAGCCGTGGGTGGACTGCGAGCCGAAGCACTCGGTGGACTCCGGAGCGTCGACCTGGGCGAGGCGCACACGCCGCCCGTCTGCCAGGGTCAGGGTGTCACCGTCGCTGACGGACCGTACGGCGAAGCCCATGCGAGGGGCGGCAGTCGTGGTCACCGCGTCGTTCGTCCGTGGCGTTCCGGGGATCGTTGTCGAAGGCGGGGCCGTGCTCGCGCCCGGCTGAGGTGGCGTCCGTGGCTGTACCGCGACCACCGTTGTCGAGGGACTCGACGACGTCGGTCGCTCCGCAGTTCCTCCGATCTCTCCCGAACACCCGGTGAGGACGAGGGCGACGACGGCGATCTTGAGGAACGAGGCGGGTCTGGGTAACCCGCGTGCTGTCCCGATCCGGTCATGCTCCGCGCCACCCGGCCGCATGGCTCTGTCATCGGCACCGTGCCGGGCTTCCTGGAGGGCGATGTCCAGCCCGCGCCCGGGCGGGTCATCGTCTGAGACGCGTCAACCACCAGACGATGGCGAACAGGACGACGCCCGTGGCGTTGAGGACCACACCCACGGGCACGCCCGCGGCCGCGTAACCGGCGGCCACTGTGGCCGTGGCCATCTCCAGGGCGACGAACCAACGCCATCGCCGCTCCCGCAAGACGGCTCGCCCTCGCAGCAGCACCCCGACGGCGACGGTATAGCCGGCGATCAGGAGGGCGGCACTCATCGGCGGACGAGCTCAGCGTGCGACGCTGGTTGTGGTGTGGCAGGAGCACCTGCATCGAGGAGGACCCGGCGTTGCGGCACCGGGGCAAACTTAGGGCGGTGACCGTCGTCCGCCACTTCGCTTCCGTCTTGCTCACCGGTCTGATGGTTCTCGGAGGGGGTTGTACCGAAGGGGAGCCGCAAGATACGGCGCCCACTGCCACGACCAGCAGCAGCACCACGATGACGACGACCAGTGCCAGCGTCGCTCGGACATCCACGACGGCCGCCCCCACGACGACGACCGTTCGGACCACGACGACGGCCGGCCGTGCTCCGGGCGGCGGTGGCGCGGTTGCCATCTGCAGAGACGGCACCCTCAGCTATGCCGCCGACCACCAGAGGGGATGTGCAAGTCATGGAGGCGTGGCGGATCTCATCGTCCGATAGGGGAGTTCACGTGCCCCGACGCCGCAGGTGTACGTGCGTTCTTGTAAGACTTCGCTCGGTATGACCGCTGTCGCCGACCTCCTCTGCACCGTGGCCCATCCCGACGACGAGTCGTTCGGGCTCGGGTCGTTGCTCGCCGGGGCCGTCGCCGCCGGCGCCCGGGTCGTGCTCGTGTGCGCGACGCGGGGAGAAGCGGGCGAAGACCATACGGGTCTTGGGCGGACGGGCGACGTCCTCGGCGCGGCACGGGAGCAGGAGCTACGGGCGGCCGCCGCCGAGCTCGGCGTCGCCGAGATCGAGGTGCTCGGTTTCGCTGATTCCGGTTGGGACGGCCCGGCGCGGGCGAACGCGCTCGTGAGCGCGGGGGAGGCGCTTGTCACCGCGGTCCACCATGCCCTGGCCCGCCACCGACCTCGCGTCGTCGTCACGCTGGACCCCACTGGGTCCGACGGGCACCGGGATCACGCCGCCATCGGGGCCGCCACGACGACGGCCTTCGCCCGGCACGGGGACGCCACGACGCTCTACCACTGGTGCCTGCTGCGCTCGGTGATGGACCGGTGGGTGGCGGAGCGGGGCGGCGACGCCGGCGTCTATGCCAGCCCTCGACTCGGCCGCCCCGACGGCGACATCACCACTGTGGTGGACGGCGAGGCCGTGCTCGATGTCCGACGGCGGGCGATCGCCGCCCACGCCAGCCAGGCCTCCCCCTTTCTCGGTCTGTCCTCTGACCTCGAGGCCGCGTTCCTCACCCAGGACCACCTCGTGCGAGTCGTACCCCCGTGGCCAGGTGGGCCTCGGGAGCAGACCCTGACTGGTCTGTTTCCGACACACTGAGCCGGCGACCACCGCCGGCGATCGCGACCTGGCCGCTCGACGGGCAGACTCCGATCGACCTCAGGAGCCGGCCACCCGCCCCAACCGACGGGGTCACCGGCCTTCGGGCCCCGACATCAGGGCCAGCCCTAAAACCTTCGAGGGCTGACCCTGATGAACCGTGAGCGCGTGCTCTCTATGGTGATCCCAGTCCACCCGTTCACCGTCGATCCGATCAGCTGACCGGGGCGACCAAGGCCCGACGGCTCGATCAGGACACTCAGCGAA
>CADCTB010000187.1 GCA_902805665.1 uncultured Acidimicrobiales bacterium | reverse complement strand
TCGCCAGACGCTCGCCGCTGCCGCGCTGACGCTATTTTCGCGGCATTTGCCGGCCGCCGGCTCGCCTGCAGGACGCTGCTGCCAGGAACTCGTCGCGCCTTCCGCCAACTCGCGCAGCTCAGTCCCTTCGCAATATCAGCCAACATCCCAGGGCGCACAGCGCCCCCACGAGGAGCGCATAGATGAGCATCGGGAGACTTTCGTAGACGACGCCTGCGACAAGAGATAGAGCGCTTACAAACAGGCCCATGTAAAGGTAGAGCAGGGTCGGGTGACGTTGGAGGCTAGGCATGGCGCTCCACCTCACAGGCCAAGCATGCCATCCGAGCGTCGACCAGGGGACCCCCACCGCCACCGAGCGGTACGTGCCGGTAGATCTCGGTCGGGCCCGGGGCCGCTCCGGACAGTATCGCCGGCGCTCGCGGTTACGGCTCGGTTGGCGAGATCGCCGGCCGCAGCAACACCGGCGTGTGTTGCCGGTCATCCGTCCGCCGGAGGTCGGACATAGTGCCTGATACCGGACGGTCCCACGGGTGACGCCGTTGAGGCGGCGCGTCCCGTAAGAGGAACCCCAATCTTCACCGGAGAACAGACCCAACGAAGTCGACACTCTGTGTCATAACTAGGTGATGCGTGGCGGACCACTCAGTGCCCTGGACGACCCGACGCCGATGACGGCGCGCCCGAGCCCGGACGGTGAGGTGGTGGTGCGGCTGGGCCTGTTCGCCTACAACGTCGCCCGGAAGTTCTTCCGTCATCGCTCCGACCTGATCGAGGAGGCCGTGCAGGAGACGCTCACCCGCACCTGCGAACGTTGGGACCGGGCCAACCAGCGAGGATGTCCCGAGGCCTGGGTGGTCAACACGGCGACCCACGTCTGCCAGGAGAAGCTTCGTGAGGAGGCCCGCGGCGCCCGCTACACCGGCGAGCGCCCGCCGGCGCCCGACCATGACGACGCCATCGTCGGCTCGGCGCTGCTCGCCGGAGCCCTCCGCCGGCTGACCACCCGGCAACGGGTCGTCATCGTGTGGCGCTACCTGTTCGACTTCAGCGTGGCCGAGACGGCGGCCGCGCTGGGCCTGACCGATTCCAAGGTGCGTGACGCCAGCCACAACGGCGTTGAGCGCCTCCGCAAGCTGTTGGGTGACGAATGGAGCGAGCTCGTATGAAGGGATGGGAGCCGCAGCTGCCCACCGGATTCCCCATGGACCGCCTGGCCGGTGAGGCGGTGCGGGCGGGCGAGGCCCGCAAGCTCCGGCGGCTGCAGCGCAACCAGCGGGTGCTCAGCGGCGTGTGCGTGCTCCTGCTCGTCAGCGTGGGGGCGCTGGTAGTGGGCCGGGAGGAGCCGTTCAATCGGCTTCAGGTTGGGTCGGGGCGGTCGTCTGACTCGGGGGATGTCGGGGTCGACGTGGTGGCCGTCACGGCCAGGAACGGCAAGATCGCCTTCATCCGCAGCACCGGGCCGGGCGCCCCTGCCGCCATCTGGGTCATGAACGACGACGGGACCGGGCAAGCCAAGGTGGCCGACACGACCCGGGGGAGCAGCCCGGCCTGGTCGCCCGACGGCACCAGGCTGGCCTTCGACGACGCCGGTGGGATCTACACCATCAATGCCGACGGCACGGGGGAGACGCGGCTGGCCGGGACGTCGAACGACGAAGCGTGGCCGGCGTGGTCGCCGGACGGGACGAAGCTGGCCTTCCGGAGCCTCACCGCCGGCGGCATCGTGGTGGCAAACGTCGACGGGACTGGTCGCCGCACGGTGACCAAGGACGACGTCGCCTCGCCGGCGTGGTCACCGGATGGCCGCCGGATCGCCTACTCGAGATCCGGCCACATTTACGTCGTCAACGTCGACGGGACCGGGGAGAAGCGCCTGGACACGACGGATGGCTTCGAGGATTCCCCCACGTGGTCCCCGGACGGGCGCCAGATCGCCTTCCGGAGCAACAGCACCATCTCGGTCGTCGACCTGGACGGCGGCCGGGCGCGGGCATTGGCGAGTCCCGGTGGCACCGGGCTGGTCAATCCAGAGGGGAAGGGGGCCAACAAGCTGGCCACCTCGAGGGGTGATCCCTCCACGCCGCAATGGTCTCCGGACGGGAGCAAGATCGTCTTCGCCGTCTATCAGACCGGCGAGGCCTGCAGCATCTGGGTCATGAGCGCCGACGGTGGCGTGCAGACCCAGATCACCGACAACCGGACATGCGACCGAGACCCGGCGTGGCAACCTCTCACGCCCTGACCGCGTAGGCGGCGCCAGTAGTCCGCGACGACCCGAGAGGTCGAGCGATATGTGCCGTTGATCATCGTCCCGGCAGGGCGCGATGTCGGGCGGTATCAGCGAGGCATGGTCTTACCGACCGCTCGCCGTGGGGAGTCGGAGAGCTAGCGTCGCTGTCACCTCGGGCGAAAATGACGTCGGACATTGGCGTCCCTATGCGAGCATGCGGGTATGGACCGGCTCTGTCGCCCCGGACGGAGGGCCGAACAGGTGCTGACACTCCTCGCCAGCCTTGAGGGCGTGGGTGACGGCGGAGCCATCAGCGAGCTCGACCACGCCCTCCAGCTGGCCAGCCGCGCTGAACGCGCCGGCGCCGACGAGGACGTCGTGCTCGCCGGGCTGCTGCACGACATCGGCAAGGTGTTCGGCGACGCCGGCCACGGAGCGATCGCGGCTGCGCTGCTCGAACCTCATGTTCGGCCAGATGTCGTTCAGGTCGTCCGTCACCACTCCCAGTTCACCGCTCGACACTGGGAGCAAATCCCGCCCGGAGGGCCGGACCCGAGGGATCAGTTCGCTGAAGAGCCTTGGTTCCCGCTGGCGTGCCGGTTTGTTGACGAGTGGGACATGAAGTCGTTCGACCCGGCGTACG
>CADCTB010000186.1 GCA_902805665.1 uncultured Acidimicrobiales bacterium | reverse complement strand
GGTCGGGGTGCCGGGGGTGCCGGGGGTGCCCGAGGTGCCGGAGGTGGCGAAGGGGTTGGAGGAGGCCGTCGAGGTGGCCGCTCCGGTGTTGCCGGTGTTGGTGGCGCTGGACTGGGTGGCGGCGTTGCCGGAGTTTCCGGAGTTGGCCACCGGGGTCAGGGTGGCGGTGCCGGTGCCGCCGCCGCCGCCGGTGGCCTGGCCGGTGGCCACGCTGTTGCCGCCCGCCGCGGTGGCCGCGGTGGCGGTGGAGGGGGCGATGCCCACCGCGGTGTTGGCCGCCGCCCCGCCGCCGTTGGCGGTGGGGGCGGCGATGCCGCCGTTGCCGCCGCCGCCGCCCACCACTGCCGAGGTGGTGTCGTTGACCGCGTTGCCGGTGGTGCCCGACTCGGCGGTGGCGGTGGAGGCCGCCCCGGAGTTGGCCACGCTGGTGGAGCGCCCGGTGCTGGCCGCCGGGCCGGTGGCCCCGCTGGCCAGGGTGGTGGGGGTGGCCGGCGCCTCGGCCGCGGTGACCGGCGGCGAGGACGAAGGGATGGTGGCCGGCGCCGCACTCGTCGGCGTCGAGGTGGAGGTCTGGGCGACCGCCGCCCCCCCACAGAACACCAGGATGGCGGCGACGAGCGCGCCCACCGAGGCGGACATGCTCGAGATCTTCCGGGAACCAGGCTTGCAGGTGTTCATGCTCATCCCTTGTCGGTGGGGTCGGCGTCGACCCTGTCGGTAACTCAAGAAGCCTTTGGAGAGGCGCTCGTGCGCTGTTCGAGAGTGCGCCCGCGCGCACCTGTCCCCGCTTTGCCCGCTGTGTCTACCACGACGAGTGCGAAAACGGAAGCCTTCAATCTGCCCCGTTTACCGCTCTGACCTGCACTTTTGGCCCCTGTTGGAACCCTGTTGGAACGCCAACAGAGCTCGTTGGAGAGCACCGACGGCACTGAATCAGCTTCTACGCCGGTTATCCACAGCCGCCAGGCGTCGAAAGACGGCGGAGCCGCACGAAACACGGCCTCAGAAAATCCTGCTTCCCCGGCACTCAGGAGCGCAGAAGGCCGGGGCAGCCGCCCACCGGTCCAGGGTGGTTGAGGCTCCGATGCCACCCGCAAGGGGTCGATCGACAACCCTCAACCCTCGATCAACCCCTCAGCTCGGCTCCCCCGGCACCGGAGATCCGCCCGGCTCGGACCTGGCCAGCGTCCGGAATGTCACCGAGTACCGAAGGCCCGGCGTGGCTGCGATGGAGTGCTGCCACGACCATCGCGCCGCCCCGGTGAGGGCGTACGCGGACCGGGGTTCGAGGTCGATGGCGTGCGTCGTCCGGACCGTGGCCGAGCGGCGCTGGAAGCGCATCGAGCAGGCGGAGGCCAGCGATACGCCGACGACCTTCGGCCCGAACAGAGGCGCGTCACGGTGCCAGCCGATGCCGGCGCCGGGGGGGTAGCGGGTGACCAGCGTCTCTGCGAACAGCTCGGGGTCGACGTCGACCAGGGCGCCCGCCCGGTCACGGAGACCGGTCAGCGATGGCGGCAAGGGGTCGACGGGCGTCAGCCGCCACGCCTCGTAGTCGTACCGGTAGCCGAAGTGGACGACGGTGCGCTTGGCGGCCTGCCCGCGCATCCGGACCTCGTCGAACTCGAGCTCGTCGAACACGGCGACGAGCTCCCGCTCTTCGTCCTCGGAGACGAAGTCCGGCACGTACACGAGCCCTTCCGGCTCGGCGACAACTGTCGGCAGCCGCGGCACCGCAGCCTCAGGCCCCGGCCACGAGGCTCGCCCGACTAGGTGATCTCGAAGAGCTTGATCACACCGGTGACCTCGAGCAGCGTGAGGGTGGGCGACGTGGGGGCTCGCAGCACCATGTCACCGCCCTCCTGCCGGAAGCGCCTCAACCCCCCGACGAGCACGCCGAGGCCCGTCGAGTCGATGAAGCCGCTCTCGCCGATGTCGAGGATCACCTGGTTGGTGCCGTCGGCCACCAGGCCGAGGAGGGTGCCTCGGAGCTGGGGCGCGGTGTAGCAGTCCAGGTCTCCTCTGACCCGGACGACCGCCACGCCGTCGACATGGCTGACCGATACGTCGAAATCGAGGTACCCAGGGACCGTCGACCGGTCACTGGAGTCGAAGTCGGATTGGGGCTTGGTGAGCAAGGGCCACCGCCTGTCTGGGGAGCGCGTCCGTGTGACGGCTGCAAGCTCAACCACCGCCATGATCGCGCGGTTCTGGTGATCTGTACACACCGATTCGGCGCGGAGGCGGGTGTCGGGGCCCCCGGGCACGGGGTAGGCCCTCTGGTGTCCGAGGTGACACGAGGGAGGCGGTGGGCTCAGACGTGGCTCGATTCGTGACCGAGGAGACCGGTACCCCGGGACTGGGCGGGCTCGGTGTCCCCGGTTCGCCGACCGGGCTGAGCTGCCCCCGCTGCGGAGGCGTGCTGGGCGAAAAGTCCCAGGAGGGACAGGTGCAGCTCGAGTGCCGGGTCGGTCATGTGCTGCCGCTCGACGCACTGGTCGACGCCAAGGCGGCCGACGTCGAGGACGCGCTGTGGGCCGCGGTGCGGGCGCTCGAGGAGAAGGCGGCGCTCGGCCGCCGGATGTGCGAGCGGGCCCGGCACAGCGACGACGTCGAGGCCGCCCGCCGACACGAACGGGTCTCCATGGCCGCCACCCGCAGAGCAAAGGTCGTCCGCGACATCCTCGCCTCCCACGAGCAGGATCTGTCGCCGGCCTCAGGGGAGTAGCGCTCCCGCCGCTGGTGTCGGAGAGGGGACTTGAACCCCTACGCCCTATTCGGGCACCAGGCCCTCAACCTGGCGCGTCTGCCTATTCCGCCACTCCGACGTGACCCCCCCACTCTACGCCACCGGCGACTAGCGCCCCGAGCCGACCTTGACCTTGGTGGCGTCGAACGTGCCGAGCCCGGAGACGCTCAGCCCGCTCACCCGGGCCGACGACACCGACTGGAACTGGAACTGGGCGAGGGGGACGATCGGCATCTGGTCGAGGACCAGCTTCTCGGCGGCCTGGTAGGAGCCGATGCGCTTGGTCTCGTCGGCCTCGGACCGCCCGTTCTTGAGCGTGTTGTCCACCGGAGGAGACGAGAAGCCGGTGATGTTGTCCCGGAGGCCGGACTGGAACAGCGGGGTGAGGAAGGCGTCCGCGCTGGGATAGGCGCCGATCCAACCGAGGCGGAACAGCTCCTGCTGGCCGCTGATGGCGAAGCGCAGGTAGTCGGCGTAGCTGTGCGGGCGCAGGACCGACGGGATGCCCACCTCCAGGAGGTTGGCCTGGATCGCCTGGGCGACCGCCCGCTGGGTGCCGTCGTCGTCGAAGTCGATCTGGACCTCCGGGACCGGCTTGCCGGCGGGAAAGGCCTCGGCGACCAGAGCCCGGGCCCGGCTCGGGTTCCGTGTGCACCGGTCCCCGCACGCGTCCGTCTGGGCGCCGGGGACGCCTTCGGGTATCAAGCCCTTCAGCACCTTGGCCGACGGCCCGTAGACCACCCGGACGATCGCCTCGCGGTCGATGGCGGCCACGATGGCCTGGCGGAAACGGACGTCGGCGAACTTGGGGTTCTTGAGGTTGAAGCCGTAGAACAGCTCGCCCAGGTACGGCTTGGACGCGGCCGGCCCCTGGCGCTCGGCCACCTGCTCGACCCGGTCGGGCGGGACCGAGGTCCAGTCCAGCCGCCCGGCCACGAACGAGTCGTAGGCCGCGGCCGCATCCTCGGCCAGGTAGAAGTCGACGGCCCGCAGGGGAAGGTTGGGCGTACCCGGCGACGGGATGAGGTGGAGCAGGTCGTCGCGGCGACTCTGCAGCATGAACGGCCCGCTCCCCACCGGCTGGACGGCGAAGCCGGGCGTCTCGGCCGTCACCGACTCGCGGGGCACGATCCCGAAGGTGGGGTGGCCCAGCACCGAGGGAAGCGACGACAGTGGCTGGTCGAGCTCGATGCGGACGACGTCGGCGGCAGGGGTGGTGACGCCGGAGAGGCTCTCACCTCTCCCCTCGACGTTCACGGCCCGGAACCCGGCGACCATCTCCAGCTGGGCCGCCGCCGGCGACGACGACCCCTTCTTGGCAATCCGGTCGAGGCTGTACTTCACGTCGGCCGAGGTGATCACCCGGAAATTGGCGAACGTGGCGCCGGGGCGGATGGTGAACTCCCATCTGCGCTGGTCGGCACTGGCCTGCCAGCGCACGGCGAGCGCAGGTTGGACGGCCAGCGTCTCGGGGTCGTAGGCGGTCAGGCCGTCGAAGAGCTGGTCGGCGACCAGGAGCTCGCCAGGGGTGCGGGCCTGGGCCGGGTCGAGGGACTGGGGCCGCTCGATGCCCACCCGCAGCACGCCGGGGGGCGGCTCGTCGGCTCCGCGGCGAACGGCGGCGGACTCGTCGCCGCCGGTGCAGCCGGCCAGCAGGGCGAGAAGGACGACACCCGCCGTCCCCAGGCGCAACCGCACCCTTGGGACCGCTATGACGCCTGCAGCCGGATGGCGAGGATGATGGTGGTGAAGGCGAACACGACCGCGATCGACACGGTGATGCGGTCGAGGTTCTTCTCCACCACCGTGGACCCGGACGAGGCCGCACCCATGCCGCCGCCGAACATGTCGGACAGCCCGCCGCCCCGCCCGCTGTGCAACAGGACCAGCAGGATGAGGGCCAGGGAGACCAGGACGTGGATGACCGTGACGATCGCCGTCAGCATAGGGAGAGCACTTTACCCGCCGAGGCGGTACTGCACGATTCGGGCGAACTCGTCAGGATCCAGGCTGGCCCCGCCGACCAGGGCGCCGTCGATGTCGGGCTGGGCCATGAGCTCGGCGATGTTGGAGCCCTTCACCGACCCGCCGTACTGGATCCGTATGCTCCCTGCCACCTCGTCGCCGACCAGGCCCGAGGCCACCTTGCGGATCATCCCGATGGTGGCCTGGGCGTCGTCGGGCGTGGCGGTGCGACCGGTGCCGATGGCCCAGATCGGCTCGTAGGCGACGACGAGGGAGGCCACCTGCTCGGACGGAAGCCCGGTCAGGGCCGCCTCGACCTGGCGGGTGATCTTGGAGTCGGTGGCCCCGGACTCCCGCTCCTCCAGCGTCTCCCCCACGCACACGATCGGCGTCATGCCGCCGGCGATCACCGCCTCCAGCTTGCGCCGCACCTCTTCATCGGTCTCGCCGAACAGCTCGCGCCGCTCGGAGTGGCCCACGATCACGTAGGCCACGTCGAGCTTGGCCAGCATGGGCACGCTGATCTCGCCGGTCATCGCCCCCTTGGCCTCCCAGTGGCAGTTCTGGGCGCCGAGAGCGACGGGGATGCGCTGGTCGTCGAGGAGCAGCTGGATCGACCGCAGGGCGGTGAACGCCGGGTGGACCGACACGTCGACCGAGTCGTAGTCCTCCGGCGTGAGCCGGTACGACAGCTTCTGCACCACCTGGATGGCCTCCAGGTGGTTGTGGTGCATCTTCCAGTTGCCGCTGATCAGCGGCCGGCGGTCACTTTGCATTCGACGCCTCCCGTAGGGCCGCCAGTCCGGGCAGGTCACCCTTCTCCAAGAGCTCGAGCGACGCACCGCCGCCCGTGGAAACGTGATCGATCCGCAGGTCGAGGCCGAACTTGGCGACGGCAGCGGCGCTGTCGCCCCCGCCCACGACGGTGAAGCCGTGGGAATCGGCCACCGCCTCGGCCACGTCGACCGTGCCCTCCTGGAACCGGGGGTCCTCGAACATGCCCATGGGGCCGTTCCACAGGATGGTGCCGGCGTGCTCGAGCGGGGCGATGAACGCCAGCGTGGTCGCCGGGCCGATGTCGAGGCCTTTCCAGCCGTCGGGGATGTCACCGGAGAAGACCTGGACCTCCTCGTCGGGGCCCATGGCCACCACGTCTTTGGGGATGAGGAACTTGTCCTTGCTCGGGCCCTCGAGGAAGCCCTTGCAGCGGTCGACCCAGTCGGGCTCCACCATGGAGTCGCCCACCGAGTAGCCCTGGGCCAGCATGAAGGTGAAGCACATCGCCCCGCCGATGGCCATGTGGTCGACCTTGTCGATGAGGGCCTCGATGACCCCCATCTTGGAGCTCACCTTCGACCCGCCGAGGATGGCCACGAAGGGGTGCATCGGCCGGTGCAGCAGCCCGTTGATGACCTCGACCTCCTTGGCCAGGAGGCGCCCGGCCGCGCTGGGCAGCCGGGCCGGCGGCCCCACCACCGAGGCGTGGGCCCGGTGCGACGCCCCGAAGGCGTCGTTCACATAGAGGTCGAAGCCGTCGACGAGCTTGTCGACGAAAGCCGGGTCGTTGGCCTCCTCGCCCGGGTCGAAGCGCAGGTTCTCCATGAGCTCCACGCCGGGAGCGAGCCGCGACAGCCGCTCCCGGACGGGGTCCATCGAGTACTTCTCATCGGGCTTGCCTTTGGGCCGGCCGAGGTGGCTGCAGGCGGTGACGCTGGCGCCCTTCTCCTGCAGCCACTCGATGGTGGGCATCGCCGCGGTGATGCGCAGGTCGTCGTCGATCCGACCATCGGTGATGGGGACGTTGAAGTCGGCCCGGAGCAGGACTTTCTTGCCTGACGGGTCGGGCAGATCCTCGAGAAGCGGTAGCGTCACGCCTGGTTCGCGGCGCCGACGATCTGGGCCAGGTCGACGAGGCGGTTCGAGTAGCCCCACTCGTTGTCGTACCAGCCCATGACCTTGACCAGGTTGCCCATGGCCATGGTGGAGCCCGGGTTGAACGTGCAGGAGGCCGGGGACCCGATGATGTCGGAGGAGACGATCAGGTCCTCGGTGTACTCCATGACGTTGGAGAGTGGGCCCTCGGTGGCCGCCGCCCGGTACGCCTCGTTGACTTCCTCGACGGTGACGTCCTTGTTCAGGATGGCGGTGAGGTCGGTGATCGACCCGTCCTTCACCGGTACCCGGAGCGCCGTTCCGTCGAGGCGACCCTTCATGGCCTCGAGGACCAGGGAGGTGGCCTTGGCCGCCCCTGTGGAGTTGGGCACGATGCTCTGGGCCGCAGCACGCATGCGAAGCAGGTCACCGCTCTTGTTGACCACGTCGAGCAGGCCCTGGTCGTTGGTGTAGGCGTGGACCGTGGTCATCAGGCCCCTGTCGATGCCGAAGGCGTCGTCGAGCACCTTGACCATGGGCACGAAGCAGTTCGTCGTGCAGGACGCGTTGGAGACGACCGTGTGGCTGGCTGCGTCGAAGGTGTCGTCGTTGACGCCGACGACGAAGGTGGCGTCGACGTTCTTGGCCGGGGCCGAGATGATCACGCGGGGGGCGCCGCCCTCGATGTGGGCCCGTGCCTTGTCGCCGTCGGTGAAGAAGCCGGTGGACTCGATCACCACATCGACGCCCACGTCACCCCACGGGAGGGCCTTCGGGTCCTGCTCGCTGAAGACCTTGACGCTCCTGTCGCCGATCTGGAAGCCGTCGTCGGTGACCTCGACCGAGTCGCCGAAGCGGCCGTGGGTCGAGTCGTACTTGAGGAGGTGCGCATTGATCGACGGCGACGTCAGGTCGTTGATGGCTACCACCTCCACGTCGCCGCGCTGGTGCGCAGCCCGAAAGAAGATTCGACCGATACGACCGAAGCCGTTGATGCCGACACGCACTGCCATACGGGTCCCCCTTGGCTGATTGTTGGCTTTTAACCGAGTAGTAGTTCCTCGAGCGCGGCCGCCAGCAGAGCCGGGTCGTGACCCATCCCGTCGGGGCGGGCCACCGGTCGCTGGACGCACTCTACGTCGAGAGGGCCCACCGGGAGCGAGTCGGGGTGGCACAGGACCACGTCGACGTCCAACCCATGGGCCTGCAGAGCGTGGACGTGGGCGGCCACGTCGTACCCCGCGGTCTCCGGAAGTTGGGGCCGGAGATTGCACACGTAGACCTTGCGGCCGGGAGTGGCGGCCAACGCGTCGCGCAGCGACGGGACCGCGACCACGGCCAGGACGCTGGTGAAGAGAGATCCGGGCCCCAGCACCACCTGGTCGGCTGCGGCAAGGGCGGCGAGGGCGGCCTCGGGAGCACGGGCGTCGGCGGGCACCAGGGAGACGCCGGCGATCCCCTCCGAGCGGCCCACGGCTACCTGGCCGGTGATCGAGTCGTCGCCCTGGCCGCCGGCGCCCCGGACCACCGCCTTCAACACGACCGGCTCGGTCGTGGCCGGCACCACCCGACCGACACCGCCGAGGAGCCGCCCGGCCTCGGCCAGGGCCTGCTCGAAGTCGCCGAGGGACGCGGCGAGGCCGGCCAGGACCAGGTTCCCGAACGCGTGTCCTTGCAGCTCGCCGGCGTCGAAGCGGTGCTCGAAGGCCGACGTCCACAGCGAGTCCGGGTCGGCCAGGGCCACCAGGCACTTGCGCAGGTCGCCGGGCGGCGGGATGCCGAACGCGGCCCGCAGCCGGCCGCTCGACCCGCCGTCGTCGGCCACCGAGACGATGGCGCACAGGTCGTCGGCATAGCGGCGCACGGCGGTCAGGGTGGCCGCCAGGCCGTGCCCTCCCCCTAGGGCGACGACTCTCGTCACGGCTATTTGCCCAGGTCCCGGTGCTTGACCATGGGGTGAAACCCCCGCTTGCGCAGGATGACGCCCAGCTCCTCGGCCAGGTAGACCGAGCGGTGCGTGCCGCCGGTGCAGCCCACCCCTATGGAGAGGTACGACTTCCCCTCCTTCACGAAGGCCGGCAGGAGGAGCTCGAGCAGGTCGTCGAGGCGCTTGAGGAACTCCCCCGTCTCGGGCTGGGAGGCCACGTACTGCTGCACCGGCTCGTCGAGGCCGGTGAGGGGGCGGAGGCTGTCGACCCAGTGGGGGTTCGGCAGGAACCGGCAGTCGAAGACCAGGTCGACGTCGAGAGGCAGGCCGTGCTTGTAGCCGAAGGAGACGATGCTGGTCTGGAGCGGTGTCTCGGACTCACGGGCGAACAGGTCGAGGAGCCGGTCGCGCAGTTGGTGGACGTTGAGGTCGCTGGTGTCCACCACCAGGTCGGCCTCGGACTTGACCTCCTCGAGCAGGGCCCGCTCCCGCTCGATGGCCTCGGAGACCCGGTCGGCCCCTGACATCGGGTGCCGCCGGCGGGTGTTCTCGTACCGGCGGACGAGGACTTCATCCGACGCCTCGAGGAACAGCACCCGCACCCGCGCCTGGCTCTTGCGCAGCTGGTCGAGCGCAGTGGCCAGCTCCTCCAGGTAGTGCTCGGTGCGGACCACCAGGGCCACCTTCTCCGTGGTGGAGCCGGGGGTCTGCACCAGCTCCACCACCTTGGCGATGAGGGCCGGGGGCAGGTTGTCGATGACGAACCAGCCGAGGTCCTCGAACGTGTCGCCCGCGGTCGACCCGCCCGCCCCGGAGACCCCGGTGATGATGAGGAACTCGCTCATCGGGCCGCCGCCTTTGGCGGCTGCCCCGCCGAGCGGGGCACTGTGCTCATTGATTCGCTCGCCTGCGGCTCGCTCATGCCAACTTCGCGGCGGCCAGGACCAGACCGGCAACGCCGATCATGGAGGCGATGTTCGCCGCGTAGAGCCGTGGCAGCTGCGACTTCAGCTCGGCACGCAGCTCGCCGATCTCGCCCTTCAGCTCGGCGCGCAGCTCCGCCATCTCTCCCCGCAAGGCGGTCAGGTCGGACTGTCGGGCGACGTCGGCCCAGCCCACGGGCGGAAGCAACTCCATCAGCGTGCCCGCCGGGCCCCGGCCCAACCGTTGTGCGAGAGCGTCGTACAGGTCCCGGCGATCGTGGTCGGACACCATGGCCCGCCCCCTTCCTTTGCGTTGCTGCAAGGGGGGAAGCCCATGAACGACAGGATACCGGGGGACTACGACAGTGTGGGACGAGGGCCGGTGACCTTCTCCGCACGGAGGAACAGGAGGCGCGGGATGGTGGTCGCCGCGGTGTACTCCTCGGCCCGGGCCAGGAATCCGGGCGGGGGCGCGGGCTCCTCCATCCGGGTGATCAGCATCCCGGCCGATGCCATGGCGTTGACGTACCGGGAGAGCGGGCGGTGGACGAAAGGCAGGAACACGTCCTTGTCGACCTCCTCCAGCGAGATGTCCTCGGTCAGGTAGGGGCCGATCCGCCAGTACTGCTCGTCCAGGATGTGGTCGTCGATCCACCCCGACCCCGGGACCTGCAGGAGCGGGTGGTTCAGGAAGAAGAGGAAACGCCCTCTCGGCCTCAGCACCCGCCCGACCTCGGCGATGGCCTCGTCCACGCCCTCGATGTGCTCGAAGACGAGGCAGGCCAGGGCGGCGTCGAACGCCCCGTCCGGGAAGGGCAGGGCGACAGCCTCCCCGCGGAGGTAGGAAGGGCCGCCGGCCCGCTCACGGGCGGCGATGACCTGCGCCAGGGACGGGTCGACCCCGACGACACGGGCACCGACACCGGCTGCCACCCGGGCCAGCTGGCCCTCGCCGGTGCCCACGTCGAGCACGGCGGACGCCCCGGCCAGGTGCTCGGCCGCCAGGGGGATGATCTGCTCCTCGTACTCGGCGTCCGCACCACCGGTGAAGGCTTGCTGCCACCACCCGGCGTGGGTCTCCCACAACGATCGGTCTGAGATGGCCTCGCCTTCAGTCATCGTCGCGCCCCGGGCCAGGTGTGGCGGGCCCGTCGCCGCCGGGGCCGTGGAGGGTTTCGTGCACGGCGATCGCTACTGAGTCCGGCAGCCAGGGCAAGGCGACCAGGTCGGCGAGGGAAGCGACCTTGACCGCAGCCACACCGCCCAGCTCCTTGACCAGCCGCTTGCGGCGGACAGGCCCCAGCCCGGGGATGTCGTCGATGCTGCTCTTCGTCATCCGCTTGCCCCGCAGCTGGCGGTGGTAGTCGATGGCGAAGCGGTGGGCCTCGTCCCGCAGCCGCTGCAGCAGGTACAGGGCCTCGCTCTGGCGGGGGATGCGGATCGGGTCGGCCTGTCCCGGCACGAACACCTCCTCGAAGCGCTTGGCCAGCGAGGCGACGGAGATCTCGCCCTCCAGCCCCAGGTCCTCGACCACCTTGATGGCCACGCTGAGCTGGCCCTTGCCTCCGTCGACCAGCAGCAGGTTGGGCGGGTAGTTGAACTTGCGGGGCCGGTCGCCGAGCGGGCGCTCGCGCTCCACCTGCAGGGCCGTCAGCCGGCGGGTGAGGACCTCCTCCATCGCCGCGAAGTCGTCGTTGCCGGGGACGTCACGGATCTTGAACCGGCGGTACTCGCTCTTCTTGGCCAGCCCGTCCTCCATCACCACCATCGAGCCCACGTAGTCGCTCCCCTGGATGTGGCTCATGTCGTAGCACTCGATGCGCAGGGGCGGATCGGGCAGGTCGAGGGCCTCTTGCAGCGAGTTCAACGCCCGGGCCCGGGCGTTGTGGTCCGAGGCCCGCTTCAGCCGGTGGCGGACGAACTCCTCCTTGGCGTTCTGGGTGACCATGGCCTGGAGCGCCCGCTTGTCGCCCCGCTGGGGCACCCGGATGCTGACGTTGGACCTGCGCTGCCCCGTCAACCACTCTCGGTAGAGGTCGGGATCGTCGGGCATGTCCGGTACCAGCACCTCCTTCGGCACTGCGGACGGATCGGCGTCGTAGTACAGGCCCTCGAGAACGTGGCCGATGAGCTGCTCGGGGGTGACGTCCTCCACCTTGTCGACCACGAAGCCCTTGCGGCCCATCACCCGGCCCCGGCGCACGTAGAAGACCTGGACCGCGGCCTCGAGATCGTCGCCGTGGATGCCGATGACATCGAGGTCCTCGGGCCGCTCGGTGACGACCGCCTGCTTCTCGATGGCCTTGCGGACGCTGACCAGCCGGTCGCGGTACCGGGCGGCGCGTTCGAACTCGAGCTCGTCGGCCGCCTCCGCCATCTGCTGCTCCAGCCGGCGGACCACGGTCTGCGTCTCGCCGCACAGGAAATCGATCAGCTCGTCGACCAGCCCGTCGTACTCGTCCTTCTCCACCTCGCCCACGCAGGGACCGGTGCACTTCTCGATGTGGAACAGCAGGCACGGCCGGCCCAGGCGCTGGTGGTGGCCGAACTTGTTGTCACTGCACGTGCGGATGGGGAACGTTCGGAGCAGGAGGTCGAGGGTCTCCCGGATGGCGTAGGCGTGCCCGTAGGGGCCGAAGTACGTCACCCCCTTGCGCTTCTTGCCCCGCATGACCATGGCCCGGGGCCACTCGTCGCCCGTGGTGATGGCCAGGAACGGGTAGCTCTTGTCGTCGCGCAGGCGGATGTTGAACCGGGGCCGGTGCTGCTTGATGAGGCTGTACTCGAGCATGAGGGCTTCCACGTCGTTGCGGACCTGGATCCACTCCACCGACTCGGCCGCAGCCACCATCTGCGCCGTGCGGGGCGGCATGGCTGCCGGCGAGCCGAAGTAGTTCGACAGCCGCTGGCGCAGCGAGCGGGCCTTGCCGACGTAGATCACCCGGCCGTCGGCGTCCTTGAACTGGTAGGACCCGGGGGCGTCGGGAATGGTGCCGGCGGGCGGACGTTGAACCACATGTCAAGGGTAGGAGTTTCCCGAGCGCAATCGGCTCGGGCGACATAGACTGCGTCTTACGCCGGCCTGGTATCCGGCGACATATCAGCTCCGAGGCCGACATCCCCGCGTGAGGCGACCAGGCTGTCTCCGCCGGCCGATTTTCGGAGCTCCCACGCAAGGGGACACACATGGTTCGGATTCAAGGGGCGCTCCCGGATCGCTACACCGCGGCTACGCATGAACAACTTCACTCGTGGATCGCCGAGGCCAAGGCCACCCTCGGTGACCGGCTGCTGATCCTCGGCCACCACTACCAGCGGGAAGAGGTCATGCGCTGGGCCGACGCCCGGGGCGATTCCTTCGGGCTGTCCCGCCTGGCCGCCGAGTCGGTGGCCGAGTACATCGTCTTCTGCGGCGTCCACTTCATGGCCGAGTCGGCCGACATCCTCACCGGCGGCCAGCGGAAGGTGATCCTCCCCGACCTCAACGCCGGCTGCTCCATGGCCGACATGGCCGACCTCGACTCAGTCGAGGAAGCGTGGGAGGCCCTCGCCGCCGTCACCGACATCGAGCGCATCGTCCCCATCACCTACATGAACTCCTCGGCCGCCCTCAAGGCGTTCGTGGGCCGGATGGGCGGGGCGGTCTGCACGTCGTCCAACGCCCGGGCCGTGGTCACCTGGGCCCTGGGACACGGCGACAAGCTCCTCTTCTTCCCTGATCAGCACCTGGGCCGCAACACCGGCTACCAGCTGGGCATGGGCGCCTCCGACATGCGGGTGTGGGATCCCAAGCGGGACCTGGGCGGGCTGGAGGAGGTCGACGTCAAGGAGGCCACCCTCCTTCTGTGGAAGGGCCACTGCTCCGTCCACCAGCGGTTCAAGGTGGCCCACGTGGATGCGTTCCGGGCCGAGCACCCGGACGGGCTGGTGGTCGTGCACCCCGAGTGCGCCCACGAGGTGATCGACGTCGCCGACCAGGTCGGCTCCACCGACTTCATCATCAAGGCCGTCGAGGCTGCGCCGCCCGGTGCGGTGATCGGCGTCGGCACCGAGATCCACCTGGTCCAACGCCTGGCCGCCGAGCACCCCGACCGCACGGTGGTCTCACTCGACCCGCTGGTGTGCCCGTGCTCGACGATGTTCAGGATCGACGCCGCCCACCTGGCATGGGTCCTCGAGAACCTGGTCGAGGGCACCGTCGTCAACCAGATCAAGGTCGACGGCGAGACGGCCGAGTGGGCGAGGGTGGCGCTGGAGCGGATGCTGGAGATCACCTGACACACCACCGGCCCGGGTGACCCAGCCGGGTCAGATCTCCGTGGTGACCATGGGTTGGCGGAACGAGCGCCACGCCGCCGCCTTCGTGTCGTCCCTCGCCGCCGCGTCCGCACTGGCCGGCGAGCCTGCGCCCCAGGTCGTGTTGGTGGTCAACGGCCCCCAAGGGGACGGCGCCGGCGCCATCGCCACCCAGGTGGCCGGCGCACTGGACTTGGATCTCACTGTTCTCCGGCTGGACACCAACACCGGCTTTTCGGGTGGCGCCGACGCCGGCGTGGCCCGAGCAACCGGAGAGGTGATCGTCGTCGCCAACCTCGACCTGACCTTCGACGAGCAGTTCCTCGCCGTGCTGCGGCGGGAGGTCGCCGGCGCAGCCCGGTGGGACCTCCTCGCCCCCCGGGTTCTCCAGGGCGCCGCCGGGGAGGACGCCGGCATCTCGCGCCGCACCCGCTCGCACCGGCTGGCATGGGTGTCACCGGCCCCGTCCTCACCCACTCCGGTGCCCGCAGGGAACGGGGCCTGCATGGTGTTCCGTCGCGCCACCCTGGAGCGGCGTGAGGCAGATGCCGGTGTCTTGTTCGATCCCGAGTGCCACT
>CADCTB010000185.1 GCA_902805665.1 uncultured Acidimicrobiales bacterium | reverse complement strand
CGGAATCGCCGGAGGTGCACGCCCCGGCCACCAGAGCCAGTCCCAGGACGCCGGCCACCGCTCGCCGCCCCCGCGTCGAGGACCCCCTCATCCCTGCTCCTCCCCCTGTTGCATGCACGCATGGTGACCAGCGGTGCGTAACCGCCTCGTACCGGCTGCGTAATCCGGCCGTTTCGTGCACCTACTGTGGGGAGGTGACGCCGGCCGAGCTCCTGGGCGTGCCGCTGCCCGACCTGCTGGCCGAGGCGGCCGCGATCCGGGACCGGGCCCATGGGCGCCGGGTCACCTACTCACCCAAGGTGTTCATCCCCCTCACGCGGCTCTGCCGCGACCGGTGCGGGTACTGCACGTTCGCCACGGCGCCGGCCCGCCTGCCGGCGCCGTACCTTTCCCCGGAGGAGGTGCTGGCCATCGCCTCGGCCGGCGCGGCGGCCGGGTGCCACGAGGCACTGTTCACCCTGGGTGAGGCCCCCGAGGACCGGTACCCGGCGGCCCGGGAGTGGCTCGACGAGCACGGCCATGCGTCGACCGTCGACTACCTGGCGGCGATGTGCGCGCTGGTCCTCACTCAGACCGGCCTCCTCCCCCACGCCAACGCCGGCGCGCTGTCGACCGCCGAGCTGGCCGCCCTGCGAGGGGTCTCGGCCTCACAGGGGATGATGCTGGAGTCCCTCAACCCGGCGCTCGACTGCCACCGGGGGGCGCCCGACAAGGACCCCGACAGGCGCCTGGCGACTCTGGAGGCGGCGGGCGCCCTGGGCATCCCCTTCACCACGGGCATCCTCGTCGGCATCGGGGAGAGCCGGCGGAACCGCCTCGACGCCCTCGAGGCGATCGCCGCATCCCACCTCCGTCACGGGCACGTGCAGGAGGTCATCGTCCAGAACTTCGTGCCCAAGCCGGGTACGGCCATGTGGGCCGCCGCTCCCTGCCCACCGGAGGAGGAGCTGTGGGCGCTGGCCGCAGCCCGCCTCCTGTTGCCGCCGGACGTGTCGCTCCAGGCTCCGCCGAACCTGTCGGACGACTTCGGCCGCCTCCTCGACGCAGGCATCGACGACTGGGGCGGCGTGTCACCGGTGACGCCCGACCACGTCAACCCCGAGCGGCCGTGGCCCGAGATCGAGCGCCTGGCGGCGGTGACCGAGGCCCGGGGCTTCGAGCTGGCACCGCGGCTGACCGTCTACCCGCGCTACGCCCTGGCTCCCGACCGCTGGCTCGACCCTGGCCCGCGCACCGCGGTGCTGGCCCGGTCTGATGCCGAGGGGCTCGGCCGCGACCGGCCGGACTGGCACGCCGGAGGCGCCACCGAGCCGGCCCGACTCCTTCCCGGCACGCCTCGGGCGGGATCGGCGGTCGGCGAGGTCCTTGCAGGTGTGCGGGCCGGCCAGGAGGTCGGGGTCGAGGAGATCGTCACGTTGTTCTCCGCCCGGGGCCGCGAGGTGGCTGCGGTTGCCGAGGTGGCCGACGACCTCCGCCGCCAGGCCGTGGGCGAGGCGGTGACCTGGGTGTCCAACCGCAACATCAACTACACCAACGTGTGCACGTTCAAGTGCCGGTTCTGTGCGTTCTCGAAGGGGCCCCTGTCACTGAACCTGCGAGGGGACCCGTACCTCCTGGGCGTCGAGGAGATACAGCGCCGGGTCGTCGAGGCGGTCGACGCCGGCGCCACCGAGGTGTGCCTGCAGGGTGGCATCCATCCCAGCTTCGACGGCGACTACTACGTCGACGTCTGCCGGGCGGTCAAGGAGGCGGCGCCCGGCATCCACGTCCACGGCTTCACCGCTCTGGAGGTCACCGAGGGGGCCCGCCGGCTCGACGAGCCGCTCGCCGACTACCTGCGGCGGCTGATCGACGTCGGCCTGTCCACCCTGCCGGGGACGGCGGCCGAGATCCTCGACGACGAGGTCCGGGCCGTGCTCTGCCCGGACAAGATCGACACCGACCAGTGGCTGGAGGCCCATCGGGTGGCCCACTCCCTAGGTCTGCGCTCGAACATCACCATCATGTTCGGGGCCATCGAGCAGCCCGTGCACTGGGCCCGCCACATGGTCCGCACCAGGGCGCTGCAGGCCGAGACCGGCGGCTTCACCGAGTTCGTACCCCTCCCGTTCGTGCACATGGCCACCCCACTCTTCCTGCAGGGGCGGGCCCGACGCGGGCCCACGTTCCGGGAGACGGTGCTCATGCACGCCGTCGGCCGGATCGCCTACACCGGCCACCTGTCGAACATCCAGGTGTCCTGGGTGAAGCTCGGAGCCGACGGCGCCCGCCAGATCCTGCAGGCCGGGGCCAACGACCTGGGCGGCACGCTCATGGACGAGAACATCTCCCGGGCCGCCGGGGCGGCCCACGGCCAGCGCATGGACGAAGAGGCGTTCCGGGCGATCGTGGAGCCGCTGGGCCGGCCGCTGGAGCAACGCACCACGTTGTACGGGCGGGTAGCCGCCCACTGTTAGCGGTTCGGTGCTAGCTGGCGCGGTCGGCGCGGTCGGCCGGGCTGCTCATCATGCCCTGCAGGAGGCGCTCGGACTGCCGGGCCACCAGCTTCTCGACGTGCTCAGGGGGCGCCTGCCGGGAGCGGGCGGCGTGCACGATCAGAGCCTTGGGCGAGAGCACCCGCTGCTCGAACCAGGACATGCCGAAGAGCAGAAGACTCAGCAGTCCCAATGACACCAGGACCAGCAGCAGGGAGGACACCATGTCTTCATCTTGCCCCATGGTTGCGTCATGAAACGCGATGCTCCCGTGAGAGGGTGGGGAATGAGCGTCTCTCAGGCGAGCGGATCAAGGAGCACAGTGCCCCGCTCGTCGGGGCGGCCGCCGAAGGCGGTGGCCCGATGAGCGACCGCCAGCGGTACCGGACCGGGGATCCGGACCTCGACGAACGGCTGCTC
>CADCTB010000184.1 GCA_902805665.1 uncultured Acidimicrobiales bacterium | reverse complement strand
GTCTCTTTGACGTCGGCAAGAGGCGTGAACGCTCCGGCTCGGGACACCAGGTCGTCCCAACCCGAGAAGAGCGAGTCGAGGTGGCTCCGCAGCTCGCTCAAGCCACTGAAGCCTTCCCACTTGGCCGGCTCACGGTGCTGCTGACGTACAGGCAAAGCCATTTGTGTCTACCTCCCTTCGAAATCCACCTGATGAGCGCCTGAGGCGCCCGGTGGGGCACAGGGGGGAAGCGGCCCCGCCGGGCGCAAAGGACTCAGGCGGCTTGGGCGCCGGCCTCCAAGGCCTGCTGACCGCTACCGGTGGCGATGGCCACCTTCCGGGGCTTCGCCTGCTCGGCGACGGGCAGGCGGACGGTCAGGACCCCCACCTCATAGGAGGCCGAGATGTGGTCGGCGTCGAGCCCTTCACCCAGATAGAGCCGGCGGGTGAACGTCCCCTGGGGACGCTCCGACACCACGATCTGCCCACCCTCCTGCGGCTCCCAGGAGCGCTCCGCCCGCACGGTGAGCACGTTGTTCTCCACGGTCACGTCGATGGAGCCGGGGTCGACCCCGGGAAGGTCGAAGGCGGCCACCCAGTGGTCACCCTGGCGGTAGGCGTCCATCGACATCAGCGCCTGCCGGGTGCCGCCCGAGAGCTGGTGAGCCCACCGCTCGACGTCCCGGAACGGATCGAATCGCATCAGCATCTACACGAGACCTCCTCGTTCTATCCAGCCCGCCATCCACCTGGCGGGACCAACAGAAAGAACGAGGAGTGTGACGCCTGTATTCCCGCAAGAAGCCCGGAACTACACCGTTTGCAGCTGTCCCCGGATCGCCCCCGGGCCGAAGCCGGGAAGGGTGTGGAGGTTGATGTAGTACTTGTGCGGGTTGGCGGCGATGTCGTCGAGGAGCGCCTCGTCTGCGACGGTCACGCACTCGTACATCTGGTTCGTCGTCGGGTTGGAGAACCGTACGACGATCGGCCCGGGCGACTCCGGCGGCGCCACATGGATGTGCAGGCCCGACGTCGGAATCGTGACGTTGGCGAACTGCAGGGCCAGGCACAGCTGGTTGGCCTGGTCGTTGATGGTGATGACCGCCCGCCCGATGCCATCGGGGTCGCCCGGGCCGGGACGTTCCGCCGCCCCCGTCATGATCGCGTAGAGGTAGGCGTCGTCAGCGGAGGCCGGCGCTACTCCGAGCAGGCCTGCGAAGCAGGCGATGAGGGCGGATGATGCGATCTTGCGGCGCATGGTGGGTCCTCCTGGTTCGTCGGGGCGCGAGCCTCCGCCCGTGCTCGTCGGGGTGTACGGGTGAGACGGCAGGATGGATTGCCCGGGGGTGGCGCGCCGGACCACGGGCGCTGGTCCGGGTGGCGGAGGAGGTGGATTCTGGACCCACGGTGACCTGCGCGGCGGCGATTTCCGGTGGTCGCGAGTCGTTCTGCCATGTAGCCCGGTCAACCGGTCCGACCGTCGGTGGCAACCTGGGACGATGACCACGGTGTTCCGCCACGCCGTGGCGTCGTTCGAGCCGACGGACAGGGCGGTCCTGTTGTGGACCCGCCTCACCGGTGCCACGTCCGCCCGGTGGACGCTGGCGGCCGACAGCGGCCTCTCACAGGTCGTGGCCGCCGGCGACGCCTCGACCGGCCCCGACGCCGACAGCACGGTCGTGGTCGACGTCGACGGGCTCCAGCCCGGCACCTCCTACTGGTACCGCTTCGAGAGCGCCGGGGAGCGGTCCCCTGTGGGGCGAACCCGGACCCTCCCGGCGGCGCCTGCGGCCGCCGTCCGGATCGGGGTGGTGTGCTGCGCCCGCTACTCGATGGCGCCGCTGGGCGCCTACCGGGCCATGGCCGAGCGGGAGGTCGACCTGGTCCTGCACCTGGGCGACTACGTCTACGAGGACGACGGCCACAAGGGACCCCGGTCACACCAGCCTCCCCGCGCGGCCACCACCCTCGACGACTACCGCGCCCGCCTGGCCCAGATCCGGATGGACTCGGACTGCCAGGCCCTTCACCTGCGCCACCCCATGGTCCTCGCGCTCGACGACCACGACGTGGCCGACAACTGCTGGGCCGGCGGCGCCAAGAACCACGACCCGTCGGTCCACGGGCCCTGGGCGGACCGGGCTGGGGCCGCCGCGAGGGCCCGCCAGGAGTGGGCGCCCGCCCGTCTGCGCGATCCTGCCGACCCGACTGCGACCTGGCGGTCGGTCCCCATCGCCGACCTAGCCGAGATCGTCGTGGTCGACACCCGCCTCAGCGGCCGCGACCTCCAGGCGGGCGACGAGGGCGCCAAGGAGCTGCACGACCCCGGTCGCTCTCTCCTGGGCGACCAGCAGCGGGATTGGCTGGGTCGGCGGCTTACCGACACCAGCCGGCCGTGGTCCCTGCTGGCCAGCGGCGTGGTGGTGAACGAGATCAGCCTGCCGCTGCCCGCCACCAGCCTGATCAACGCCCTCATCCCCAACGGTTACGCGGCCATCGAGGGCAAGGTCATGCACGACGACCAGTGGGACGGCTACCCCGCCGAGCGCGACCGATTGGCCGGGTGGCTGGCCGAACGGGGCCGGGCCGGGGGCCGGACGGTGATCGTGTCGGGCGACATCCATTCCTCGTGGGCGTTCGAGGGTCCCCCGGGCCCCGACGGCGACCCCGTGGCGGTGGAGATGACCGTCCCGGCGGTGGCTTCGAAGCCCATGGGGCGCAGCCGGGTGCCGGGCGCCTGGCGGGTCCTCGACGGGCTGGTCCGCCGGCTCGAGCACGTCCCGTGGGTCGACGTCACCGAACGCGGGTACGGCCTCCTCGACGTCACCCCGGACGAGGTGCGCATGGAGTGGTGGTTCGTGGAGGCGACCGGCGCCGACCCCTCGACCGGCGCCGAGTTGGGGAAGGCCTACGCCACGGCGCGCGAGGGCTGGCCGCCCCGGCTCGCCGAGGTCGGCGCCGCCTCCGCCGACCCCGTTCGAGCCGGTCTTCCCGGCCCGCTGCCGGACCGCCCCGCCGACCTGGCGTCGCTGCGCCGCCGGCACCACCTCCGCCAGCTGTTCGCCCGCTTCGGCGGCGGGGCCATGGCCCTGGTCGCCGTCCGGATGGCCCTGCGCGCCGCGACAGCTGGCCGAGGTCGAAGGGCGTTTCTCCGTCGTGGGTGCAAATCGAAGTGACCACCGGCGCGAACGCCGTCGACTCGCCACCCGTCGGCCGCGTGGCCCGATTCGTGTCGATGTCTCGATGTGATCGCCAACAGTGTTGGCTGGATAGCGGAGGTTCCTCGCTATCGCCCCATTGGGCAGCCCGTGAGCGACCACGCCCTTCCCGTGACGTCGACTGGGCAGGAAAGAATGGTGGGCCATGCGCGCCCTCGCCACCAACCGCTTCGGCGGCAACGACGTCCTCCAGCTGACCGAGGTCCCCGACCCGATCGTCGGCCCCGACACCGTCCTCGTCCGCACCAGGGCGGTCGGCCTCAACCCGGTCGACTGGAAGTCGGTGCGGGGCGGCCTGAAGGAGCGCTTCCCCAACCACTTCCCCCTCGTGCCGGGCTGGGACGTGGCCGGCGTCGTGGAGCGGGTGGGGCCGGCGGTCACGGAGTTCATGGAAGGCGACGAGGTGATTGCCTACGACCGGGAGGACCACGTCCAATGGGGCACGCTGGCCGAACTCGTCGGCGTCCCGATCCGTTGCGTCGCCCCCAAGCCGAGGGGTCTTGGCTGGGTCGAGGCCGGCGCGCTACCCCTCGCCGGTCTGACCGCGTACCAGTGCGTGATCGCGGCCGGCGTCGGCCCGGGCGACACGGTCCTCGTCCACGCCGCCTCTGGCGGTGTCGGTAGCTTCGCCGTCCAGTTCGCCTCATGGGCCGGCGCCCGCGTCATAGGCACGGCCAGCCCGGCCAACCACGACTACGTGCGCAACCTGGGCGCCGAGCCCGTGGCCTACGGCGGCGACCTGGTGGCTCGGGTCCGGGACGTCGCGCCCGACGGTGCGAGCGTGATCATCGATCTCGTCGGCGGCGACGCCCTGGAAGCGAGCCTCGACCTGGGCAACGCCGAGCTCCGGCTGGTCAGCGTCACCAACCCCGATCGGGTGAAGGCGCTGGGTGGGCGCTACGTCTTCGTGCGGCCGAGCTCCGAGCAGCTCGCTGAGCTGGGCCGGTTGGCGGCGGATGGCTCACTCACGGTCCACGTCCGGGAGACGTTCCCGTTCGAACATGCGGTCGACGCCCTCGCCCGAGTCGAGGAAGGTCACGGCCCAGGCAAGGTCGTCGTCGTGTTCGACCAGTGACCCTTCCATCTCGCTGGGCGCCCTTGACCACGTTTCCCCATTCCGTCCACGAGCCGTCGTAGTTCCCACGGTCGTGGCTCGACGCTCGCGATGGGCCCATGCTCCGCCTCGCGGACGAGGTCACGGAACGACCGGGTCGCGGTCCGAGCCTGAGACTCGCAGCCAGTTCGCGGCGCCCACGGCCGGCGATCAGGGCCGCGCTGATGGGCCCAAACGCCTCGTGGATAGGGGACACTCCCCTCTGTGCAGAGGAAACGACCAGGCACTTGTTCTGAACTCCACTGGCCGGCATCGCTCGGGGATCCTGTTGTCCATAGGTTCAGGCCGGGTCGTCGACGATGCGGGAAGCGGTCGCTGCTTTCCACGTTCGGAGCGCAGGCGTCTACCGCGGCCTGATTCCGGGATGGCGCTCGTCTTGCTCGTTCCGGAGTCGTCGGCTCGGGACTGCGCAAATCTGACATCGTGGGGAGGATGCCTCACGAGGAGATCGACGGCGTTCCCATCTGGTACGAGGTGCACGGCGACCCCAACGGGTCGCCGCTCGTCGCGCTCCACGGTGGGATCCTCACCTTCGAGCGGAGCTTCGGCGACGTCCTGCCGTGGCTCACACAAGGCCGCCGGGTGATCGGGGTCGAGCTCCAGGGCCACGGCCACACGGCCGACACCGGCCGACCCATGTCGATCGAGCGCTTCGCCGACGACGTCGCCGAGCTCGTGGACCGTGTCGTCGGCGGCGGACCGGCCGACCTCTGGGGCTTCAGCCTCGGGGCCCTGACGGCGACCGGCGTCGCCGTGCGGCACCCATCGAAAGTCCGGCGTCTCGTGCTCGCCGCCGTCAACATCCGGCCCGACGGCTACCACCCGGAGATCACGGCACCGGAGCAGGACGATCCCCGCCTACCCACCGAGCAGGAGTTTGCGGCCTGGCACGCTGACTACCAGGCGGTGGCGCCCGACCCCGACGACTTCCTCCCGTTCCTCGAGCGGATGCAGCCGGTCGCCCACGACTGGCCGGGCTGGACCGACGACGAGATCCGCTCGGTTACCGCCCCGACGCTCCTCGTGATCGGCGACCAGGACTTCGTCCGCCTCGACCACGCCGCCGAGATGCTCGACCTCTTCCCCGACTGCCGCCTGGCGGTCCTGCCCGGCACGAAGCACACCGAGGTCATGCAGCGATCGGAGCAGCTCCGGGCCCTCGTCGGGTCCTTCCTGGCCTAGCTGCGCGGCGCTCCTCGCGTCGCGCACCCCCTCGGTCAGGCGTAGGTGGCAGGGCGGGTGTCACGCTGGGGTCGTCGTGCTGGAACACCCCTCGCAACCGTTCTCGCTGGCGGCGGGTAGATCGCCGATTCCGGCGGCCTGTGATGGCGCGACGTCCTCTGCTGCGTCCGTTACGGCGCGACTGTCCGACGGCCCGCGAGGCCCACCAGGTTGTTCTCGGAGTCGCGGAAGAACGACATCTCCTCGGCCTCTCCCGGCGGCCCGAACTGTCCAGTCTCATCGACGTGGATCACATGAGGCTCTGAGTCGATGGTGACGCCTGCTTGCCGCAGGCGCTCCATCATACGCACGACGTCATCGACGCCAAGATAGAGAAGCGACGACGGAGCGCCGGCTTCGAGGAGCAGCCGGGTGCCGCCGATATCGAAGAACGCGAGCCCGGGCGGGTCGAACCGGGCGATGAAGTCGAGCCCGACGATGTCGCGGTAGAAGGCAACGGCCCGATTCATGTCCTCGACGTGGAGCGCGACCTGACGAAGATGCGTGACCATTCCCAGAATCATAGGTAGGCTACCTATCTAGTGCAAGAGTCTGAACTGGCCGACGTCGCGACATCGCTCAACTCCGTGTCGATCCACCTCGTCCGACGAGCCCGTACCGTCGACGCGGCCCTAGGTGTTCCTCCGGGACAGCTTTCCGCCCTCTCGGTCCTCGTCTTCGGGGGCGACAGGACGATCGCGGAGCTGGCGAAAACCGAGCAGGTGGCGAGTCCGACGATGACGCGGATCGTCGATGGCCTCGAACGAGCCGGGCTGGCTGAGCGGCGGCCACATCCGCAGGACGGCCGGGCGATTCTGGTGCGGGCATCGAAGAGGGGCCGACGGGTCATGGAGCGTGGACGGCAACGCCGCGTGGCGCTCATCAGAGGCCTTCTCGAGCCACTTGGCGACGATGACCTCAGAGCAGTCGAGCGTGCGGTCGGTGCGCTGGCGATCGCCCTCACGGCGTCGGATGCGAGAAGCACGGCCTGAGTGACAATCGCCGAAGAGCCGGTCACGCGCCTTGGACTCCACAGCGAGACGTGGGAGGCCCCGCCGTCGCCTCCAACACGCCCGGTGTCAGCATGCTCGAGGGACGTAGCGATCTCGCCGCCCTCTGGGACATCCGCGTGCGTCCGAAGGCCTGCGTCGGGCATCGGGTCCCTGCTGTTCCGAGCCGTCGAAGCGTGGGCTCGTGATGGGAGTTGCCGCACACTCGTGGCCGCCCACATAGACCCCCGCAGTGCCTGGGCGAAAGAGGTCCTGCCAGCGGTTTTACCCCACCACCGTCGCCCGGGACGCCGGTGAGGGCGGCCACTCCCCCGCCTGGTGTCTCTCACGGCCCGGCGGCGGATCAGCTGGAGCGTTCGTGACCGTCGCTATGACCGGGGGCGAAGGGCCACTCCTCGAACTCCGTGCATCGTCCGTGGGCGTCGAAGCGGAGCACCCACAGATCGCGCCAACTTCCGGAGGTGAGGTCCTCGTAGTCGACCGACACCCGCACGACGGCCACGCTTCCGTCGACCGCCACGACCTCGCTTCTGAAGTTGAACTCCTCGTCTGGCCCCTCACGCTCCGCCTCCCAGAACTGCGACAGTGCCACCAGACCGCTTACCGGTTGGGCCCACGGCGACGGTCGGTAGACGACATCGGGCGCGAACAAGTCGGTGAGGGCTTCGATACCGGCGGTCCGCCAGGCCGACTCGTAGGCGCGTACCCAGCGTGAGACGTCTTCTCGATGGATGGTCGGATCATGACACCAAAAGCGACGCGTTCGATCCCGTCGCCGGGGATCCACGATTCATCCGGACAACCTGGCCCCCCGACAGCTCGCTCAACGACTGAGCGTCGTTCTCGAACGCGTTCGACAACGACACTGATCCACGACGTTCGGTGGGGCGGCTCGGCATCGGGCGTGGTCTGGTCTCGTCCCGAGGTGCCGAGCACCCCCACCGCTCCTAGGGTGGGGCGCGTGCGAACAGATCGGCGTGGAGATCGCTACCTCGAGGATTGCGACGCGTCATGAACTGGTCGACAACGTCTGGGCGTGGGTCCTGGCCCGCTTCGGGAGTGGATCTGAGGACTACAGGTGACCCGAAGCGCCTGAAGACCGGCAGCGACCCGACGTGCAGTTGGATGTCCTACGACAACACGCTCGTCCGGGTGCGACGGACCCGGCAACGTGTCTGATCGCCGGTCGCCGACTCAGGCTACGGACGCTGCGACCAGCAACGACTGGCCGCTGGTACTCCGCACGCCCCTCACCTGTCGCGGCGCCCGACGGCGCCGGAAATGATGCGAACGAGCGTCGCGTCGGCGCGGAACGCGGCGGATCGTTACGCATTCCACCCGCGGCAACTGTGCCGAATACCGCAGCTTCGCCCGGCTCTCTCCACATGCTTGCAGGGAGACGATTGCAACGCCGACCCGCACGCGGCTCTCCGGTCCGGCGTCACTTGAACGTGCACGCAAACAGCGAGTTCGTCCGAGCAACCGCACCGTTCCGGCGTGAGCTGATCGCACATTGCTACCGGATGCTCGGCTCGATCCAGGATGCGGAAGACGTCGTCCAGGAGACATATTTGCGCGCGTGGCAGTCGTACGGACGGTTCGAGGGCCGCTCCTCCGTACGCACCTGGCTCTATCAGATCGCCACCAATAGATGTATTACCGAGATGGCGAAGCGCACTCGGCGAACGTTGCCATCAAGGATGTCCGATCCGGAACCCAATCCTAACGCCCACCTGCAGGACGCCGGGCCGGAGGTGCGGTGGTTGCAGCCGGCGCCGGACGCGCTCACGCTCGGCGAGACCGCTGATCCAGCAGCCATCGTGGCAGAACGCGAGGGCGTGCGGCTGGCGGTCATTGCGAGCCTGCAGCACCTACCGCCGAGACAGCGGGCCGTCCTGGTCCTCCGCGACGTGCTCGCGTTCCCCGCGGCGGAGGTCGCCGACATGCTCGGCACCACGACGGCATCGGTCAAGAGCACACTCCAACGCGCACGCGCCCGGGCCGCGGAGATCGGCCTCCACGACGCGCCGATCAACGAGCCCACGGATCCGCGGGCCCGCGCACTTCTCGACCAGTACATCGAAGCCTTCCAGAATGCAGATTCCTCCGCACTCGAGCGGCTCCTGCTCGATGAGGTGACACTGGAGGCGACGCCGCTCCGAACTTGGTTTGCTGGGCTCTCAACGTGCCTGCCATTCCTGCGAGACCACCTCCTCGGGCCACCGGGGCACTGGCGCATGTTGCCCACGAGCGCCAACGGGCAGCCGGCGGCCGCCGCGTACACGCGTGATCCGCATGGCGCCTATCAGCCGTACGGCATCTGCGTTCTCACCGTCGCGTCCGAGGGCATCCTTCGGATCACCTCCTTCGGAGAGCCTCGACTGGTGACGACCTTCGGGTTCCCGCCAGCCTTCTCCTAGGCGCGCGACGCTCATCATCGCATCGGGGCGAGCGCGCCGGCGGGAGCGATCAGGTCCGCGATTCCTTTTCGCTCTTGGGCGGGTCTCCCTGGGTGTCCGGCGGTTGACAGGTCCGCATGAGGAGAGAGGAACAACACCGAATGAACGCCCCCGTGACGATGCGCGCGCTGCAGCAGACGTCGTTGAATGGACCACAGGACCTGCGCCTGATCACCGACGCGCCGGTACCCGAGCCGGCACCACATCAGGTACTGATCCGGGTGAGCGCCGCCGGTGTGAACTTCGGCGACGTCCTTCAGGCGTACGGCACCTTCCTGGGTGGTCCGCAACCTCCCTACGTCGCGGGCTTCGAGGCGGCCGGTGTGGTCGTCGCTCGCGGTGACGCAGTGACGGCCGTTGAGGTTGGCGCTCACGTCGTTGGTGTCGGTATCGGATCCGGAACCTTCGCCGAATACGCGGCACTACCCGCGGCGGCGGTGATGCCAGTGCCAGCCGGCTGGGAGGACGAGGAGGCGCTGGGCGTGATGATCAACTGGACCACGGCGGTTGCCGCGCTACGGCCACTCGGTCGGGTGGAGGCCGGGAACACCGTGCTCATCCACGCCGCCGCAGGCGGGACCGGGCAGGCGGCGGTCAAGACGGCCAAGCACTACGGCGCGACCGTCATCGGTGCGGCCTCGCCTCACAAACACAACACCGTCCGCGCTCTCGGGGCTGACCACGTGCTCGACTCTGCCGACCCTGACCTCGCCGAAAAGGTCCGGCAGCTGACCGCCGGCACCGGCGCTGACCTTGTGCTCGAGTCAGCCGGCGGTGCCTCCTTCGGTGCAAGCCTCGCAGCAGCGAAGCGGGTAACGGGACGAGTCGTGGTCTACGGCTCGGCCAGCGGCGAAGCCGCGATCACGAACTGGGAACTCGTCTACCGACACCAGGTTCACGTCGTCGGCTTCAACATCGGCGTGCTGATCCAGGCCGCGCCACAAACCTTCGGCGAGGTGATGCGCGACCTGTTCACGCTCATGGCGGCCGGCGTGCTCACCCCCACTCGGCCGGGCGCGTACGACCTTGCCGATGGTCCGAGGGCGCTGGCGGAACTCGAAGCGCGGACGACGGTCGGGAAGCTGGCCCTGTTGCCGTGACGCCGCCGCTGCCACTACGCGCGACAGGAGTCACGGCAATGGCGACTCAGGACAAGGCGACCCTGGTCACCGGGTGCGAACCGCGGTATCGGGGAGGCATCGGTCGCCGAAGCCCGTATTTCGGAGAGAGCTGCCCGGTGGAGCAGATCGTCGATGTCCGTCGCGCTGGCCAGCTGCTGCATGGCGCAATGAGCTCCGAGCGAGCGCCGGCGTTCGTGGGGCATGCTCGTCTGAGTGCACGAGCTGCTGTGCCCTGTGGTTGTCGGCCGCGACCAGGAGTGGCAGGAGCTCCGACGTGCCCTCGATCGCCTGGCCGACGGACACGGCGCGACGGTGGTCGTCGTGGGCGAGGCTGGGGTCGGCAAGTCGCGCCTGTTGAGGGAGGCGGCGGAGGGGGGCGTTCGTCGGGGAGCGCTTGTGCTGACCGGCCGGGCGGTTGAGCGCGACAGCCCGCTCCCCTTCCGGCCCCTCGCGGAGGCCCTGTTCTCACATCTTCGCAAGTCTGGACCGCCGCAGGTTCCGGAGCTGGCACCCTTCCGGCCCATTCTCGGGCGGCTCGTCCCCGAGTGGCGCCTCCCCGGCGAGTCACCCGGGGAGGAGTCGCTCGTGGTCCTGGGTGAAGCCGTGCTCAGGCTGCTCGCCACTCTGGGCGAAGGCGCCGGCTGCGTGCTCGTGCTCGAGGATCTGCACTGGGCGGACGCCGAGACGATCGAGGTCGTCGAGTACCTCGCCGACAACATCGTAGGGGAACCCGTCTTCTGCTTGGTCTCGCTTCGCGGCGACCAACCCAGCAGGGCTTTGACGTGCGTCCACGGCCTTGCCGCCCGGCGCTCCGCATCCATCGTGGAGCTCCCGAGGCTGAGTGAGGAGCAAGTCGTGTTGATGGCCGCGGCCTGTCTGGGGGCTTCGGTCGTCCCCCGCGACCTTGCCGAGGTGGTCGTGGCGAGGGCCGATGGACTGCCGTTTCTCGTCGAGGAGCTGTTGGCAGGGATGGTCCAGGCCGACGAGTTGGAGAAGACAGCCGACGGCTGGGTCCTCGACCGCGCTCCGGGCCTGGTCATCCCAGCAACGTTCTCGGAGACTGTTCGGCGACGACTGGGAGCAGCCCCGGGCACCCGGGACCTTCTCGTGGCCGCGGCGTTGCTCGGCCGAAGCTTCGACTGGCGCCTGCTGGCGGACATGAACAGCCAGGACGAAGCCACTGTGGTCGATCGGCTCCGCCGGGCCGTTGACGCCCAGCTGCTGTCCGTGGAGGCCGCCGATCCCGGTCCCCGCTTCCGATTCCGACATGCTCTGACTCGGGACGCCATCCTCGCGGAACTCCTTCCGCCGGAGCGAGCAACCCTGGCGGCGCGGGGTCTGCGTGCTGTCGAGACCGCTCATCCGGGCCTGCCGGGGGAGTGGTGCGAGATGGCGGCCGAGCTCGCCGAACAAGCTGGGGAACCCGCCCGGGCGGCTGGGTTGCACCTCGAGTCGGGCCGGCGGTCGTTCGGCCGCGGCGCGCTGGCCAGCTCCCAGGCGAACCTGGAGCGGGCCCGACGACTGGCCGGCGACAACCGGCAACTGGCGGTCGAGATTGACGAGGCGCTCTGCGCGGTGCTCGTCCGGGCCGGCAACGCCGAGCGGGTGGGTGAAGTCGGCCAGCGCCTGCTGTCTCAGCTGGCCGACCTGGGGGGCCCGCCGACGCGACGGGCGCAGGTGCATCTGTGGCTGGCTCGAACGGCCATCGTGTCCGCCGATTGGGCCCGAGCCCTGGATCAGCTCCACCGCGCCCGAGAGCTCGCGGCATCAGGTGGCGTTGCCGCCAGCGAGTACGAGGTCCTGGCCGCACAGGTGGCGCTGGGCGAAGGCCGCCTCGACGATGCCGTGACCCTCGCCGAGAGAGCGTTGAGCACGTCTCGGTCCGACGGGCGCAACGAGCTGGCGTGTGAGGCGCTCGCGGTCTTGGGCCAGCGCGAACGTCAGCGTGACCTCACCTCAGCGGCCCGGGCCTTCTCCGCGGCGTTGGCTCTGGCCGAGCAGCACGGCCTGACCCTGTGGCGGGTCCGGGCACTGCATGAGTTGGGCACCATCGACCTGCTCGGCGGCGGCCCGCTCGATCGGCTCGCCCACGCTCGTCAGGCCGCGCTCGACGCGGGGGCGCTGGCCACCGCCGCCACCGTCAGCCTGCAGATGGCCGCCTGGTTCACCAATCATGCCGAACCCGAACGGGCCCTCGACGCCGGCCGCTCCTGCGCCGTCGAGGCGGGGCGGCTGCGGCTCCCCCTCGTCGAAGGACTGGGGCTCGTCCTGCAAGCGGTGGCCCACGCCCTGATGGATCAGCAGGCCGAGATGGAGGCGGCCATCGACAAGGCCGTCACTGTCTCGGGCGGCCATCCTGAGGTCCAGGGGGTGGCTGCGCTCATGCCCCGGGCGCTCCTGTGGGTCGTCCGGGAGGACCGCGTCCGGGCGCTGGGCGAGCTCGATGCCGGCATGGAACTGTTGCGGGGCACGCCGGTCACCGCGCCCAACCGGGGGTTGTGGGCCCTTGTCCACGCCCTCGAAGGCAGCGATGGCGAGGCGGCCGTTATCGAGGTGGAGGCGTCCGGCCTGACGGTGTACTGGCTGATCCGCGGATGGGTGGGCCACGCCCGGGCCGTGATCCTGGGCCGGCAAGGGCGCGCCGCCGAAGCGGAGGAGGCCTTCGCCCGGGCTGACACCGACCTCGTCCCGTCCGACTGGTACCGGCACCACGCCCGCCGGCTGGTGGCAGAGGCGGCCCTCGTCGACGGCTGGGGCGACCCGGAGCGATGGCTGGCCGACGCGTTGGCCTTCTTCGATCCGGCCGGTCCGCCCGCGGTCGCCTCGGCCTGCCGATCGCTGCTACGCCGGGCTGGCGCCCGGGTGCCGCGACGCCGTCGGCCCGCTCCCGACCTGGCGGCCCCCTTGGCGGCCGCGGGAGTGACCCCGAGGGAGGCGGAGGTACTGGCGCTGCTGGCCGAGGGACGCTCCACCAAAGAGATCGCGGCGCGCCTCTATCTGTCTCCCAAGACGGTCGAGCGCCACATCGCCAACCTGGCTGCCAAGGTCGGCGTCGAGCGCCGATCGGAGCTGGTGGCGTTCGCGGCCAGCCATCGTCTGGGGGCGCGATGACTTAAAGATGGGGGTCTGCCCGATGCCCGGGGGTGGGCAACTCTTCGATCATGACCTCATCGACTCGACGAAGGAGCGACCATGACCGAGACCGTTTCCGTCACAGCCGCCGAGCGGGCCGACGTCATCGTACGGGACCTCCGGGAGAGCGATCTCACCCTCGCCGATGCAATCCTGCGCTCCGCCTTCGACACGTTCACGGGCGTGACCTCCCTGTTCGGTGACAAGGACTACGTCCACACCCGTTGGCTGGCCGACCCCGGCGCCGCCCTCGCGGCCGAGCAAGACGGGCAGCTCGCCGGGACCAACTTCGTGACTCGCTGGGGAACCGTGGGGTTCTTCGGACCCCTCTCCGTGCGCCCCGAGCTCTGGGGCCAGGGAGTCGCCAGCCGCCTCATGGAGGCCACCGTCGCACTGTTCGACCGCTGGGGCACTGCTCACGCCGGCCTGTTCACCTTCGCCCACAGCCCCCAGCACCACGGGCTGTACCAGAAGTTCGGGTTCTGGCCACGCTTTCTGACCCCGGTGATGACCAAGGCGCCGATCGCCCCACGACGGTCGCCCCAGCCCATCCGCTACACCGCGCTTCCGCCTGCTGAACGGGCCCGAGCCGTGGACGCGTGCCGGGAACTGACCGCCACCGCCTACGAAGGGCTGGACCTCGAGCGGGAGATCCGCGCCGTGGAGATCCAGGGTCTGGGAGAGGTCCTTCTCCTCGATGACTCGTCGGGGTTGGCGGGCATGGCCGTGTGCCACCTGGGCGCCGGCACCGAGGCCGGCGGCCAGGGGTGCTATGTCAAGTTCGGATTGGCCAGGCCCGGGCCCGGGGCGGAGGTGCGCTTCGGGACGCTCCTCGACGCCTGCGAGTCGCTGGCCGTCGACAGCGGCGCGGATCACGTCGAGCTCGGTGTAAACGCCGGCCGCCACGAGGCCTACGCCGCGGTGATGGCGCGGGGCTACCGGGTGGGACTGGTCGGAGTGAGCATGCACCGGGCCAACGACGAAGGCTACAGCCGCCCCGGCACCTGGCTCGTCGACGACTGGCGCTGATCTCCGATCTCAGGAACAGACCAAGGAGCGGCGTCAACACCCGCCGTGGGCAAAGGTAGATGGCGCACATGGCGACTGCTCGGGGCGCGCTCCCGACGGGCGGCGAGTGTCCCTGAAGGCGCGTCCCAGAACGTGAGGAGGGCTGCGCTCGGGCGGCGTAGCGAAGTGCCGGTAGGTGACAGTGAATACCGCATCGACACTCCTCTCGAGGACGCTCGGGAGAGGTCCCCGAGGTCTCGGCTGGGCCGGCGACAGGAGCGTCTGCACCACCGAAACGACCCTTCTCCGCCCCGTTTCGCGCCACGCACCGCACGCGAGAGAGGGGATACTGCCGGTCGCGACTGAGGCGTCGCGGTCGG
>CADCTB010000183.1 GCA_902805665.1 uncultured Acidimicrobiales bacterium | reverse complement strand
GTCGCCCGCGAAGAAGTTCTCGCGCACCCGGCAGAGGAGGGGATGAGGCTCGAGCCCCTGCAGGATCTGGGCCTCACGGAGCAGCGACCCCTCATCCTCCGCTGATCCGCGAGGTCGGACCTTGAGGCCCACCAGCTGGGACCGATGATGATCGAGGGCCCGGAGCACGGTGCTCTGGCCGCCCGCCCCGACGATTTCCAGGGGCTCATAGCGGCCCCGGATGAGCTCCGCCATCGTTGCAGTGTCCCATGCCGGCGCCGGAGCGCGAGGCTTGTGGGCGGGCGCCCGAGAGGCTCCGTCGTGTGCTGCAGCCGCCTCTCGAGCAACGCCGTCCCCATGTGGGCACCATGGTGAGCCGATGGAACGACGCGGGGAATGCCCCTATCGGGGAGAGTGGCGACCCACTCGAGGAAGGCTTTGATTACCGCTCGGCAAGGGCCGGAGCCGCCCTGCCGTTTGGGGCCGGTCCCGGTTAGACGGGCTCGGGCTCGGGACGAGGCGGCTCGGTGGACGGGCGCAGCGGCCCGGGAACGGGATTCTCACCAGGCGGCTCGGTGGGGCCGGTCGGCAGCACCGGGTCGGGGTCGAGCGGTGGCACCGGTCCGAGGGGCTCAGGGGGAGTGATCGAGGGGCTCGGCTCCGGCGGAGGCGGCGGCTCGCCGGGGAAGGGATCGCCTGGAAACGGGTCGGGCGGGAGCTCGGTGGGCGGCGGGGTTACGGCCATGGCTTTCCTCCTTGTCATTCACAAGACGACACCGGCAAGCGCGTCCACCTGGTCGGGATCGGAGACGGTCGGGTCAAGGATCAGCTCGTCCACACCGACCTGGGCGAACGCCTCGACGGCGCCGGAGATGGCATCCGCCGAACGAAGTGCGCTCCCCGCGATCATCTCGGCGATCTCGCTGCCCATCGGGTTGTAGTAGTCCAGCAGGTAGCGGCGGGACTCCTCCTCGGTGTCGCCCATCGAGAAGTAGGCCAGCGCCACGACCCGCGCTTCACCGTCCCGCCCTGACTCGCTCCAAGCCGACCGGACCTTGTCCACCAGAGGCGCCACCGCTTGCGGAGGCAGGCCTCCGGCGGTCCATCCGACCCCGAACTCGACCGCCCGCCGGATGCTCGCATCGCTGTGGCCGCCGATGAGGAGTGGGACGCCGGATGACTGAACCGGAGCGGGTCCGACCGGTCGTGTGCCCTCGGCCAGCGGCTCCCCGGACCACGCCGTACGAAGTTGGCGCAGCTGTTCTTCGAACCGCTGCGCTCGGTCGCCGAAGCTCCGACCGGTGAGCTGGAAGTCGGTCGACCGCCAGCCGATGCCGAGGCCCAGCGTCAGCCGTCCGCCTGTGAGCTGGTCGACGGTCACTGCTTGCTTCGCCAGCTCTGCGGCGCTGCGTGCCGGGGCGATGAGCACGTTGGAAAGGAGGCGGATGCGCTGCGTGAGGGCGCCCGCGGCCGCGAGGACGGTGAGCTCCTCGTAGCCGGGGTAGGACACAGCTCCGATCGTGGCGAGAGTGGAGAAGCCCGCTTGGTCGGCCCGACGCGCCCACTCGAGCAACTGGGGGCCGGTCGCGCCCGGGACGGTGTTGGGAATGCCGACTCCTATGTCCATTGCCGTCTCCTTGGGGGATGGGAAGCGTCTCGCCGTTCAATGCTAAGAGAACGGCGTCGACGTCGGCGCACGACGCACCCCTACGGTGAGGAGATGCATCTCGACCCGGAACAGCGCCGGCGGGTGACCGACGCCCGAGTCGCTCGGCTCGCGACGGTGCGGCCCGACGGCTATCCGCATCTCGTGCCCATCTCGTTCGCCTTCGGAGACGAGACGATCGTGACGGCTATCGACAGCAAACCGAAGACGACGACCAGCCTTCAACGCCTGAGGAACATCGCGGCCGTGCCGGTAGCCAGCGTGATCATCGACCACTACGAGGACGACTGGTCGAGACTGTGGTGGCTACGAGCGGACGGCCCGGCGCGGATCGTGCCCGACGGCCGGGAGTGGGAGGACGCGATCGAGCGGTTGCGCCAGAAGTACCACCAATATCGAAGCGGCGCCCCACGGGGCCCGGTGATCGTCATCACTGTGGAGCGATGGACGTCGTGGTCGGCTGAAGAGGGCACCTAGGCCGCACGTCAGCCGGCCAGAAGCACCCACTCACCCACGAGCAGCTCGTGCCGCCCCCAGATCACCGTGGCCGCGTCACCTCCTGTGATCCTGATGGCGGCGACGCTCCCGTCCTCCATCCGTCCGTCCGGAGGCACCTTCCAGTTCCGGGTGGGGTCGAAGACGACCAGGCTTCCGTCGACCAGTCCGACGGCCTCGTGGTAGTAGAGCTGCTCGAACAGCCAGGTCGGAGCGACCCCCCCGTCACGCCAGGTCGACCCCCAGTGGGCGATGTCGGTGGCACTCGCCCTGATCAGCAGTTGCACGCCGAGCAGAGCCGAGCCGGTGGCCCGCAGAACCTCCCTGGCCACCGCCGCTTGGGCCCCGCAGTCGAGCTTGTCCTGCTCGACGAGCTTGCACCAGGAGATGGGCCACTGTGTCGGCCCCCAGGGGTACATGTCGGCGATCCAGCCGAGGCCGGTCAAGGGTGTCGTCGGCACCGCGCCGGCGTGGAGGGCGCTCAACCACTGCCGAGCCGTGGTGCAGCAGGCAGAGCCATGGTCGACGGGATCGCTGATCGGGTGCCAGCGCACGAGCTCGAGCACCGACGCCAGCTGCACGTCACGGTCGTCGCCTGTTGTGGTCAACGTGCTCACGATCCCCCCCTTGCGAACCGGTACGCCATGCTCTGGTCATAGGCGCCGGCATCGGCGACGGCCCACACTTCGCCCACGGCCACGTCAGCCGGCAGCGAGACGCTGGAGGAGAGCACGTCGTGCTCCATGCACGAGCGGCCCAGGACGCGGTCGCGGCCCGGGCCCATCGGCAACCATCCGCTGGCACCGTCCCCTCGGCGGAAGACCCGGTGGGGATGGGACCCTGCGTCGGGGAGCTCGGCGATCGCGGCGTCCACCACGACGTCGACGGAGTCCCCCTCGTCGTGGACGTCGAGCACCGTCGTGAACACCGCGACGACGGGCTGCACAAGGGCCTTTCCCGGCTCGATGATGAGCTCCCGGCAGTTCGGCAGCGCCTTCGCCACCCGGGTGGTCAACTCCTCGAGGCGGGGGATCAGGATGCTGTCCCATTCCTCGGGATACCAACCGCCACCCACGTCGAAGCAGACGATCGGTCGGCCACTTGCCTGCTCCAGCGCGACGGCACACCGCAGTCCGGCTTCGAACGACGCCCACCAGCGGTCGACCCCGATGAAGCTCTGGGCGGCGTGGAAGTGGAGGCCGACCTCGACTTCGGATGGGAGCTGACGGAGACCTTCGGACAGATCGAGGAACGACGCCCACGGAGTCACAGGCACTCCGAAGCGCGACTTGATGCCGGGAGGCCGAAGCCGCACGCCCACGACCGAGGCGACCGCCTCGCCACCTTCCAGACGCTTGGTCAGCGCGCTCAGCTCTGTCATGGAGTCGCAGAAGACGGCCCGCACCGGGCCGCTGGTGGCGGGCGACGGCCACCACTTGCCCGGACCGTTCAACACCACCTCGTTCTCGGCGTAGCCGACGTCGAGGGCGCTCTTCGCCTCCAACTGGCTGATCGCCTCGGCGAGGAAGCCGTTGGCCCGGGCCAGGGCCAGGAGCCGGAGGTCGGGGTTGGTCTTGATGGAGTACGCGGCACGGACAGAGACTGGTCCCCCGAGAGCGGCCAGCTGCGGCGCCAGCCGGCCGAGCCGAGCAAGCGCCACCTCTTCGAGCAGCACCGGCTGAGGCGTCTCTGTCGTCGCAGGCGTGCGAAACGACATCAGCGCGGCCCCGACGAGATGATCGTCGGCCGTGACAGGGACCGTGGCGGCGGCTGTCTCCGTGACCGCCGTGCCTTGGGGTCGGGCCCACTCCGACGGTGTCAGCCCGCGCTCGAGCAGCCGGGCCAGGTCCGTCATGCCTGACGGGTGCTTCGAACCGCCGCCCGCTCCTGACGTCGGAGCGGACGGCTCCGGCCGCGCCGGCAACCGGAAGCCGTTCCGTACCGGAACTTCCACGACGACACGACTGAACTGGTTCGCCGCCGCCAGCTCCCGCTGCTCGGGAAGGTCCCATCCGAGACCGGCGGCCACCAGCGCGGCGGGGAGGTTGCGGCCTGCCAGCGTGGCTCCGTGAATCCACGCCGGGAACCGGGGGTTCACCTCGAGCAGCCAGAGCCGGCCCGCCGGGTCCCGGACCATCTCGATCTCGGCTCCGCCGGTCCACCCCGTATCGGCCACGAACTGGGTGACCCGGGCCAGGAGATCGGGGTCGACCTCGCTGGCCGTGCCCGCCCACGTCTTCCCCTCACCGGTGGCGGCGACCTTGGTCATGGCGCAGGTGCCCAGCAGGACGCCCTGGTAGGCGGCGAAGGTCACCGACTCCTCGTGACCGGCCACGTGTGCCTGTAGATGCAGGTCGTCACTGCCCCACACCGCCTTCATCTGGTCCCGGACGATCAGAAGATGGGACCAACTGGCGACCCGCTGCGCCTCGTAGAAGGGGCCCTTCAGCCAGACCTTCCACCCTCTGGTCCGGCCGAAGGCGGCAAGGTCCGTCGCCGGCGCCGAGAGAGGAAGAGAGAGCGGTGCGCCAAGCCCGAGCGCGTCGGCGACCGCCGCGGCCGGCTTCTTGACCGACCGTAGGGCGGCGACGGACGGAATCAGCACCTGGCCCGTCGCCACACCGTTCGACGCCAGCCAGATCGTCTCCAGGTCGAGGCCGGACAACCAGACCGACCCATCAGCGACCCGACCAGCTATGTCGTCGGCAAAAGCTTCGAGGTCGAGGTCCGACCACGGGGGGGCGACCCATACGTCGTCGAACTCAGGCCAATGGAGGCCCGACGAGCCAAGGGAGTAGTCGACCCCGACCAGAGGGAGGTCCGGATATGCAGCCCGGAGCGATCGAGCGGTTCCCACGCCTGGAGACGGGTTCGGCCCCGAGTGCAGTCCGCTCAGCAGTACAGCCATTCTTCCCCGATCGCTCACGCCGGCGACGGCCGACAGTTGGTAGGTGGTGGACTTCGTTGTCCGAGTGCGGTGGCAACCGGCCGCCGCGCGCGACGTCAGGCTCTATTGGGGGGCGAGGCCCAGAGCGTTTCCTCACGGCTCGCCGAATGCGCCGCCGCCAAGCCACCACCGGCGGACGGTGGCGCGGAAACGCAGGTGCGACGGCACCACACGCGTGCCGGACAAGATCGTCACGAACCCGACGCGGGCCACGCCGGTGTTGTGGACTTCATGTCATAGCTCCTGTGTTCGCGCCGAGCCCTCCTCGCGTGGGGACGGCTCTCAGCAGGCTGGTGGACTCAACCCTTGCCCCGGTGTACCCGCCCTGAGCGGGGACCACACTTCCCTGGCTCCGCCGGACCGTGCGTGAGTCGCGGGTGCTGGTGCCGGTCAGCCGGTCCCGGCCGGCGTTCGAACCGGCTCGGGGATGCCGTCGACATAGGTGATCTGGTTGGTCCGAACGGCGGGCACCGTTTCGCCCGGGACGATGACGCCGACCAGGTTCAGAGGGTCGGTGGCGTTGAGCACGACGCGTTCGCCCGTCCTGGGCGCCTTCCGGGCATGCGCCAGCTGCTCCACCGCCGTGGGGAGCGCGTACTGCTCGCCGCTGAAGCCGGCCACGAAACGCCCGCCGCGCACGAGTCCCCGGTCTTCGAGCCGCCGAAGCGCCCACTGGATCTCGCGCCAGGGCAGACGGAGGGACTCGCGCACGGCAAGGGCGCGGAACACCACGCCCCAACGGTTGAGCAGCTGCTCGGCGACCGCTTCGGCCAGCTCCTCGCGGTCGAGCTGGGCTTCGGCCGCGGGTACCAGCGACCATCGGCCGGCGACGGCGCCCGTCGCACTGGTGGCCCGGCCCAGGCGGGAGATCGGCCGGGCTCGGGGAGCGGTGCGCACGGGGCCGACGCGGGCACGGATGGCTCCGAACCCGTCGGACATCACCAGCCCGCGGGCGACGCCATCCCACAGGCCCCGTTCGACGTCGTCCGGGAGCCGGCGGGTGGCGGTGCAGAGGTCGGTGGCGAAGCAGGCGCCCCGCTGCCGCAGGACGTCGAGCACCTCGGCGGTGGCGCCGACGTTCGGCTCGCACGGCGCGGCGCCGGTTCGGGCGGCTGAGAGAAGCCATGGCAGGTCGGCTCGGAAGACCACCGCGATCGGAGTGGCCTTGGAGGGCGCCGCCGGCGGCGTGTCAGGGTCGTCCGATGATCTGGGCGTGAGACGGAGCCAGGCCACGTCGCCGTTGTGGCAGAGCCGGTCGAGCCAACCTGGTTCGTAGTGCCGTACCCGCCGTGCGAACAGCTCGGCCTCCCAGGTGACGGCTGCGGCCTCGAATCCCTGAAGCTGCTCGAGGACCGCGACCAGACCGGCGTCGCCCGCCAGTTGGGTGCCCGGGGCAAGATGGTGCCAGCGGAGCAGGAACCGCATGAAGTCCTGGGCGGTGACGGGATCGACGCTCTGGCGACGGGACCGCCTGGAATACGAGTGCATGCGCGCGAGGAGCCGGCGGGCGACCCACTCGGTGGCCGTCGCTCCCACCGTGTAGCGACCCTGCAGGGCGAAGCCCTCGTGCTCCAAGCCGGCCAAACCGACGCGCACGTCACCTTCCGAGAGCGTCGTGGCCTCGGCGAGGGCGTCCTCGGTGGTTATCCCGGTCAGCTCGAGATGACCGCGCAGCGTCCGCCTCACGGCCTCGTCGTCGCCGGTGAGCGCCCGTCGAGCCTCGTCGACCGCCTCGGTGGCACACCACAGCTCCACCCCGTCCCGGGCCATGGTCTCGGCCCGACCGCGGCTCACCAGCTCCGACCACAGCATCCGCCAGTCGTCCCTCGCCCGGAGGACGAGGACCGACGACAGGAGGTCGTGAAGGTCGTCGGCCGTGGTCGGCATGGGCACGATCTCGCCGTGCACCTCGTCGATCGCCGCAGGGTCGAGCCCCCCGATCGAAGCCAGGTCGACCGCCAGCCCCCGCCGGAGACGAACGGCGTTCGTGCGCCGGTTCTGGGCCTCCTCGTCGTCGAGGAAGGCGTACGGGCGGGCGGTGATGATCTCGTGGGCCAGCACCGAAGGCTCGGTCGTGTCACAGCAGCGGACCTCCACCTCGCCGGCCTCGATGCGTTGCAGCAGCGACTGGAGACCGTCGACGTCCATCGCCTCGTGCAGGGTGTCGTCGATCGTCTGGCGCACCAGCAGGTGGTCGGGGATGTCGATCGGCCCGGTGACGTTCTCCTGGCAGGCCGCGGCCTGGGGGAACACCGCGGCGAGGAGGTCGTCGGACTCCATGCGCTGGATGGGCGGAGGGTTGCGGCGGCCGTTGCGGAAGCGGAGCACCAGCAACGACCGGTTGAGGTTCCAGCGCCACCGGGCCTGGAACATCGGGGAGTCGAGGATGGCGTGCTCGAGGGTGTCGCGCACGGTGCGGCTCGAGAGGTACCGGGGCACGTCGTCGAGGGGAAAGCTGTGATGCGGGCCCAGCGACAGGACGACGGCGTCGTCGCTCGCCGCCGCCTGCAGCTCGAAGTTGAACGTGCGGCAGAACTTCTTGCGCAGCGCCAGCCCCAGGCCGCGGTTGATCCGCCCTCCGTAGGGAGAGTGGATGACGAGCTGCATGCCGCCGGTGTCGTCGAAGAAGCGCTCGAGCACCAGGCACTGCTGGGTGGGCATGACGCCGAGGACGGCCCGCGCCACGGCCAGGTAATCGACGATCATCGTCGCCGCCGCATGGTCGATTCCTGCCACGGCCATCAGCCACTGGCGGGCGCCGTCGGGGTCGCCCGCCGCCAGGTCCTGGTCCACCCGGCGCCGCAGCTCCGAGACCTCCTCGGACAGCTCTGCGGTGCGCGCCGGCGCCTCGCCGAGCCAGAACGGCACGGTCGGTGGCGTGTCACCGGCATCTCGAACCCGGACGACGCCGGCCTCGATCCGGCCGATCTGCCACGAGTGGGTGCCGAGCAGAAAGATGTCGCCCACCATCGACTCCACGGCCCAGTCCTCGTTGACCGTGCCGATGAAGGTGTCGTCCGGCTCGGCGAGCACCCGGTAGTCGCCGGTTTCGGGGATGGCGCCGCCGGACATGACCGCCGCCAACTTGGCGCCCTTGCGGCCGCGCAGCTCACCGTTGACCGTGTCGTGGTGCACGTAGGCGCCCCTGCGCCCCCGCCCCGTCTCGATCCCGTTGGCGACCAGCCGCACCACCTCGTCGAACTTCGCCCGGTCGAGCCCGTTGTACGGCGCGGCGCGGCGCACCAGCTCGTAGAGATCGGCGGTGTCCCACTCCTTGGCCGCCACCTCGGCGACGATCTGCTGGGCGGCGATGTCGAGCGGGAGCCGGGCGAGGTGGATGGTGTCGAGGCGGCCGGCTCGCACCGCCATCAGCAGCGCGGTGCACTCCACCAGCTCGTCGCGGGTCATCGGGAACAGCCGGCCCTTGGGCGTGCCCGCCCGGGTGTGGTTCGAGCGCCCGACCCGCTGCAGGAACGTGGCGATGCTGCGAGGTGAGCCGATCTGGCACACGAGCTCGACCGGACCGATGTCGATGCCCAGCTCGAGCGACGCCGTCGCCACGAGGGCCTTCAGGTCACCAGACCGAAGCCGGGTCTCGACCCGGTGACGACGCTCCTTGGAAAGGCTGCCGTGGTGGGCGGACACGACGTCGTCGCCCAGGCGCTCCCCCAGCTGGTGGGCCAGCCGCTCGGCCAGGCGGCGGGTGTTGACGAACACCAGGGTGGTGCGGTGCTGGCGGACCAGGGCGGAGATCCGGTCGAGCACGTCGTCCAGCTGCTCGGTCGACGCCACCGCCTCCAGTTCGCCGTCCGGCAGCTCGAGGGCGACGTCGAGGTCGCGCTGATGGCCGACGTCGACCACCGCCGGCAGCGGGCGGTTCCCGACCAGCAGGCGGCCCACCGTCTCGATCGGGCGCTGCGTGGCCGACAGCCCGATCCGCACGGGCCGGTTGCCGCACACCGCCTCGAGCCGCTCCAGCGTCAGCGCCAGATGCGAGCCTCGTTTGTCCCGGGCGACGGCGTGGATCTCGTCGACGATCACCGTCTCCACCGTGCACAACGCCTCTCGGCCCCGCCCGCTGGTGACCAGGAGGTACAGCGACTCGGGCGTCGTGACCACGAAGCTGGGAGGGCGGCGCATCATGTGCGCCCGCTGGGAACTGGTGGTGTCGCCCGTGCGCACCCCGACGCGGATGGCCGGTGGGACGAGGCCCAGCTCGGCCGCCACGGCGGCGATCTCAGCCAGCGGCCGCTCCAGGTTCTCGGCGATGTCCACGGCCAGCGCCTTCAGCGGCGACACGTAGACCACCCGGGTCACCGCGCCGACATCCTCCCCGGCGTCGTGGGCCCGGTACAGGGAGTCGATGGCCACCAGGAACCCGGCCAGGGTCTTCCCCGACCCGGTCGGCGCGGCGACGAGCGTGTCGGCCCCGGACGCAATCAGGGGCCAGCCCTGGGCCTGCGGCTCAGTCGGGCCTTCAGGAAACCGGCGCGCGAACCATTCGGCGACCGCGGGATGGAATGCCGCCATCACGTCCGCCCCACCGCCCCGGGACTGCGCCGGCCGCTCGGTCGGTAGCTCCAGCATCGACCGCGATGGTACGCACGGGGTGGGACATCCGGCTATGCGGTGGCGGAACGGTAGGTGCAGATGTGCACCCCGGTGTTGCTCGTCGAGGTCGACACCAGCTCGAGCCCCTTGGATTGGCCGTCATCGGGGAAGATGCGCTTCCCGCCGCCGAGAAGGACCGGTTCGATCATCAGGCGGTACTCGTCCACCAGAGCGCCACTGATGAGGGCCCGGGCCAGGGTGGGGCTCCCCATGAGCACAACGTCACGGCCGTCCTCGCCCCGTAGCCGTCCCACTGCGCCGAGCACGTCGTCGGCGGGCAGCAACGTCGAATTGTTCCAGGTCAGATCGTCCTGTCCCAGGGTCCGGGAGGCGACGTACTTCGGGAGCTCGTTCATACGGTCGGCGAACGGGTCGCCGGCCCGGCCGGGCCACGCGGCCGCCATGGTCTGCCACGTACGCCGGCCGAAGAGCAACGCGTCCGCAGCTGCGACCACCTCGTCGAACACCGCGCCCATGGTGTCCTCGTCGAAGTACGGCATCGACCAGCCGCCATGGGCAAACCCGCCGTCCGTGTCTTCCTGAGGCCCTCCAGGCGCCTGGACGACGCCGTCGAGGCTCATGAACTCGCTGATCACGATGCGCATGGTTCTCCTTCGTTGCTCGGGTTCGGCTTCCAGACCCCGCCAGGCCGGCCAACTCATCGGTCGCGGGTCGCTACCCATCCCGTGGTGAGCTGATGCGGACCCCGGCGTCAGCTCATGCGTCGGGACCCTGGCCGTCGGGTAGTCGAGCGGGCGTGGATCGCGGCGAGGAGCCCCGTCGAGGCGGTGGCCTCTCCAGGCGCCGCCTGCTGGGCGCCGGGGCCGCCGCTCTGGTGGTCGTCGGGTGTGGCGGACAGCGCCTCGGCGACCGGCCCACGCTCGCCCCGCCGGCCGCCGGCGACGACGGTGCGCTCCGAGGGCGGCTCCGGGAGCGCCCGAGGCGGCCGGAAGCGAGCGGCGGTGAGCCGGGTCTGCAACCGCTCGGATTGGGCCGGGGTCGCGACGGGCTCGTCTTCGTGCCGTCCGACTACCACGTGGATCGCCCACTTCCGCTCGTGATGATGCTCCACGGTGCCGGAGGGAGTGCCACCGACGGCTTGGCTCCCCTCCATGATCGTGCCGACGAGGCCGGCTTGCTCCTCCTGGCCCCCGAGTCCCGAGGCAGGACGTGGGACGTCATCCTCGGCGGCTACGGCCCGGACGTGGACTTCATCGATCGTGCTCTCGCTCACACGTTCGGCCGCTACGCCGTCGACCCTGGGCAGGTCACCGTGGAGGGCTTCTCCGACGGGGCCTCCTATGCCCTCGGGCTCGGCCTCACCAACGGCGACCTGTTCCGGAGAGTCGTCTCGTTCTCGCCGGGCTACGCGCCCTCGGCCCGCCGGGAGGGTCGCCCACAGGTGTTCGTCTCGCACGGGATCTCGGATGACGTGCTTCCCATCGAGCGCTGCAGCCGCCGCATCGTGCCCGCGCTCCGGAGGGACGGCTACGACGTCCGCTTCCGCGAGTTCGAGGGAGGCCATGAGGTCCCCGGGCCTATCGTCGACGACGCCTTGGGCTGGCTTCGTACACCCTGATCACTGGTAGGGCTCGATGGCCTCCGCCGCACCTCCGGATCTCCGCCGAGGAGCCGGCGGTCGGAAGGGGTGAAGCCGATGCCCAGCCAGGTGCCGACCGTCACCACCGCGCTCAGTCGTGGATCGGCGATGCCGAGGGCGCTGGCCGAGCCGTCGTGGACGAACTCGACCAGCATGTCGTCGCCCGTCGCGGCTCCGACCAGGTCTCGCACTCGGTCCGGTGTGAGGCCGCCGTAGATGCTGCGGTCGTCGTCCACCGGGGCGCCGGCGTCCAGGTAGCTGGCGACGCTCACGACCACCCGGGCAAGGCGCGTGCTCTCGACCGCGTCCGCGAACGTGACCAGCGCCGTCACCAGCGCCGCCTCCACTGAGTCCCGGCTGCCCGACAGGGGTGCCGGCGCAGGTGGCAGCAGTTCGAGCGCGGCGAGCGCCCCGCCGTCGACCACGGCCACCGCACCCTTGATGCTGCTGTGGCCCGCGTCGACCACCACGGCGCGGCCATCCTGCCGCCCGACCATGCGGGCGGCACCCAGCAGGGGCAAGATCGCCGGACAACGGCCGACACGAACGTCGAGCACGACTCCCGCGCAAGAAAGGAGCTGCTGGACGCCGGCGACGATGTCTCCGGCCCCGCCCCCCACCAGCAGGCCGCCGCCGAGCCACACCCGTTCGATGCCGAGCCAGTGCTCGAGGTAGCCCCGCCGGGCGCGGCTCCAGCCCTGCTGCGCCGGCGTGCCGGGGTCCTTGAGAGTGGCCAGCAGCGCGCCAAGCCGGACGCCGTATGCCCGCAGCAGCCCGCCGGCAAGGTCCCTGACGATGCCCTCAGCGGACGATCGGAGCTCGCCGAGCTGGTCCGCCAGCCGATCCGGCTCCGGCGGCGGCAGCCCGGGCGTGTCGAGCATCAGGCCGGCGAGCGCGTCACGAGAACAGACTTCCGACGCCGGCGTGCCGGCGATGTCAGCGGGAACGCCCGGCAAGGAAGCGATGACGACCCGTTGGAGGGACGCTTCTCCCGTCAGCCGTTGTGGATCGAAGACCTCGTTTCGCTCCGACGTCACGTCCGGTTCAGATGCGGCCAGCCCGCGGGCTTGATCTCCACCAGCCGGCTCTCCTCGACCAACCCCCAGGCCGCCGGGAACCGTTCCTGGACCACGCCGAACAGTGTGTCGAGCGCTGAGGAGGTCGCGCCGGTGGACGGGTCGCCGACGGCCAGGAGACGCTCGGTCGCCGGCCGGCAGGCCGCGATGACGGCATCGTCGTCGACGAACAGGGCGCTCTCCAGCGTGCTCACCAGGTAGGTGAGGGCCTCTCGCACCCGAGCGTCGTCATGCTCGAGACGGGACACCGCGGCGGACACGATGTCGTCCTTCTCCCGCTCCAGCGCCCGATGCTCGCCATCTTCAGGCACCACGGCGGAGTCAAACCCGCCGTCCAGCCCCGAGTCGAGCAGGGTGGCCGCCACCACCGGATCACCGGCCCAGGCCGACGCGCCCAGCCGAGCCGCGTACCGGCCCTCAGGCCCGAACCCGCTGCCCCCCGCCAGCACCGGCACGCCGGCCCGCCGGCACGCCGCAATCGAGCGGGCTGCGCCCTTCAGCGCCACCGGCATCGAGCAGCTCAACCCGACCACATCGGGGCGCTGGGCGGTGACATAGCGGGCCAGGTCGTCGGCGGGGACCGAGCCGCCGACGAAGGTCACATGCCACCCGCGCAGGCGGAGGACCTCGGCCGCCATGCGGGTGGGCAGTGTGTGCCACTCCCCCTCCACGCAGCCCACGACGGCGTGGCGGCCGCTTCCGTGCGGCTCTGCGTCCATCGCCAGGAGCCCGAGCGCGGTGTCCGTGACAGCGGTCGCGGCATGCTCCTGGGCGATGCTCCAGCGGCCGTCCTCCCAGCGCCGTCCGACCTCACGCTGGGCCGGGGCAAGCACCTCGAGCACGAGGGCCTCGGGCGTCACCCCTTGCCCGGACAGCCCGGTGACCAGCCCGACGGCTCCGCGCTGGTCGGCCCGCTCGAGCAGCTCGAAGAAGCGATCGGTGACGTCCGACAAGGCGATGCACCCAGGCTACGCCCGCCTGGAGGCTCCTCGGTCGCGGGCGGCATCCAGGCGCCGGGTGGCCAGCACCATGTGGCGAGCGTCGTCGAGCACCGTCGGCAGGACCCGCTCGAGGTGGAGACGCGCGACCGAGAACGGCTCGGCCACCGGCAGCAGTGGCTCCCGCTCACCGAAGGAAAGGTCGAGGGGAAGGGCGTCCGGCGGAGCGTGCGCGGCGTCCACCACCTCGCCCCCCAGCTCCTCCACCAGTCGAATCAGGATGCTCACGGCCTGGGCGGGCCGCCGGATGCGCAGGAGGGCCCGAGTGGCCGAGTACGCCGCCTCCAGCGCCCCTGCGTCGAGGCCCGCACTCAGGGGCACGGGAGGAGCCGGCAACGGTGTGTCTTCGGACGGCTGCCCGCCCACCCGCTTGGCGGCGGCGGACACCGTGGCCCCCTGATCGACAAGTTTTCGGACAGCGGTGATCCGGAGGAGGTCCTCAGCTCCGTATCGACGGTGTCCGCCCTCGCTCCGGGCTGGTGCGGGCAGGTCATAGCGCTGCTCCCACGTGCGAATGGTGGCCACCGGCACGCCGGCCCTCCGAGCCAGCTCGCCGATGCTCATGGCCCTCTCGGTCGCGTTGCTGTCGGCCATCGCTGCACCCCTTTCCCTCCGGCGCAAAACTTACTCACTTTGAAGAGGTTTGAGGCGGATGCCGCTGGGTAGCCCTCGATTTCGAGACAGGTCGAGACGGCGCTCCCGCCGGTAGAAGGAGGAGGTAACCCAGTGTTCGCAGCAGTTGATTTCTCGAGGGGCATAGAGGACGCGTGGGCGAGGATCGCCACGTTCGTGCCCAAGCTCCTCGGGTTCCTGCTCGTGCTGATCGTCGGCTACTTCGTAGCCAAGGCCATCGGCAAGATCTTCGACAAGGTCCTGGAGCGGGTCGGCTTCGACAAGGCCGTGGAGCGGGGTGGGGTCAAGAAGGCCCTGGCCAACTCCCGGTACGACGCGAGCACCATCGTGTCCAAGGTCGTGTTCTACGCCCTGTTCCTGCTGGTCCTGCAGCTGGCGTTCGGTGTCTTCGGGGCCAACCCCGTCAGCCGGATGATCGAGGGTGTCGTGGCCTACCTGCCCAAGGTCTTCGCCGCCATCGTCATCGTGGTCGTGTCCGCCGCCATCGCGGCCGCGGTCAAGGAGATCATCCAGTCGGCGCTCGGCGGGCTCAGCTACGGAAAGGGCCTGGCCCTCGGCGCCTCCGTGGCCATCCTCACCGTCGGGGGCTTCGCCGCCCTGAGCCAGCTGCAGATCGCCCCGGCCATCATCAACGGCCTCTTCTACGCCATCCTGGCCATCGTCGTCGGTTCTGCCGTGATCGCCATCGGCGGCGGAGGCATCCAGCCCATGC
>CADCTB010000182.1 GCA_902805665.1 uncultured Acidimicrobiales bacterium | reverse complement strand
GAAGGGCTCTTCTGGCGGGAGGTCGGCGGGGGCGTCGGTCACGGGCTGAACCTACCCGGCGGAGCCGCAGCGCCGGTGTGCTCCACCCGAGGTCTGATCCGCCGCGCGCATCATCCCCCGGAGAGCATCCGCCGCAGGGGCTTGCCCCCCGCCGTGCGGGGGATAGCGTCGGCCATGACCACCTCCCGGGGCAGCTTGGCCGCTGACAGGTAGTCGGCGGCGAAGGCCCGGAGCTCGGCCAGCCCGGGCGGCGCATCCGGATGTCCAGGCACGACGTGGGCCACCACCCGCTCGCCCCATTCGGGGTCCGGCGCGCCGACCACGCACACGTCCGCGACCGCCGGGTGCTGCGCCAGCACGGCCTCCACCTCGCTCGGGCTCACCTTCACCTCACCGCTGATGATCAGGTCGCGCAGTCGGTCGATGACCCGCAGGCGGCCGTCAGCATCGAGCGTGCCGGCGTCACCGGTCCGCAGCCAGCCCTCGGGCGTGAACGCCGCCGCCGTCTCCTCGGGGGCCAGCCGGTACCCGCGCATGACCATCGGCCCGCGCACGAGAATCTCGTCCGCCGGACCGAGTGTCAGCTCGACGCCCTCGAGCGCATGGCCGTCGTGAACCACGCCGCCCCACGTCTCGGTCAGCCCATAGGTGGCGACGAGGTTGGGCCCCTCCTCCCGCACCGGCCCGCCGCCCAGCAGGATCCGGCGGAAGCTGTCCAGGTCGGTGCCTGCCTGCCGTAGCCGCCGGACCATCGTCGGCACCAGCGAGACGAGGCTGGCATCAGCGCCCGCGACCGCCGCGACGTCGAACCTCGCCAGGACCGTGACCGGCGTGCCCGTCGTCCACGCCCGCCCCAGCACTGCCAGCCCGGCCACGTACTGCAACGGCAGGCACGCCAACCACCGGTCGCCCGGCCGCACCTCGAGCGCTGACGCCACCGCTTCCCCGGAGGCGGCGAGTCCGTCCCACGTCAGCTCCACGCCCTTGGGCGCGCCGATAGTCCCCGAGGTCACCACCACCGCGGCAACCTCAGGCTCCACTCCCATCTCAGGCCGCATCCGGTCCACGATCCCGTCGACCTCGGCCGCCGGCGCTCGGGGGTCGAGCACCAGCACCGCATCGCCCGAGTCCCAGGCGGCCCGGATGGCAGCCGCCGCCTCGACCGCGGGGAGGCCGACCGGGACCAGACGGCCCGTCCCACGACGACTGGACATTGCCGCCACCGTACGGTGTCGCCGCCCGACGGACCGCCTCATGGCGGCGGCCTGGGCCGGTGCCGCTCCCGGTTGTGGAACCCACACGCCGGCCGGCCGTTGTCCTCGACAGTGAGCCCGCCCTCCGACCACGGCCGGACGTGGTCGATCTCACACTCCTCGGCCACCTTGTCGCAGTAGGGATGGAAGCACTCCCGGTCTCGTAGCTGTACCGCCCTGCGGGTGGCCCCGGTGAAGATGCGCGTGCGCACCCCTACGTTCTTCACCCGGTCCGGGCCGTCGAAGACCACCCGCTCCACCCAGGCCTCGTCCAACCACCGGACCAGGGATCCGGGAGCCACCACCGTGCCCCCGGCCAGCTCACAGGTGCGCCCGGCGAAGGTCTCATAGCCGACCAGGACGCTGAACAGCGGCTCGGGCAACCGTGACCCGGCGGGGGTGGCCATGGCCCGGCGGGCCAGCTCGACGAGGGCATCGGCCCGGCGCTGCTTGGCCGTACGGGCCACATCTGCGGCGCACACCGCATCATGTTGCCGCGCACCGCCAACCAGGCCGACGCCGAGCGAGCTCCCTCGGCGTCCCAGGCCCGCCCGGCGTCGAAGGCGGCCACCGCCCGGGTGGTGACCGCGCCCAGCCGCTCGAGCTGGCGGTGCAGCACCACCAGCCTCTCGCCATCGGCCAGCCGGGACGGATCGGCGGCACACAACGCGTCGACCACACCGACCAGCTCAGTCCCGACATCGAGAACGACAACCACGAACGGCTCCTCGAGCGAGGGGCCTGACCAGGGGGGAAGTACCGGCAACGGTAGTCGAACACATGTTCGATTGTCAAGCCCGCACGCTCCTGGGCCGATCAAGCCGCCCTAAGGGTCCGGCACGAGTCGGGCCAGCACACGCCGCCTCGCCCGGCCACGCCTCGAGCAGCACGTCGCGCGGCAGCTGGCGCCGCGCAAACCGAAGGGCGAGGGCCACGACGATCACGTCGTCCAGCTGGCCGATGACCGGCAGGAACTCGGGGATGAGGTCCACGGGCGACAGGATCCACAACGCCGCCAAGCAGACTGCGACCTTGACCCGTCGCGGCACCCGAGGATCGCCCCTGAGCCGCCTGGCGGTCGTCACGCAGCCGGGCAAGACCGACGCCGGGTCCATGGCCGCACCGGGTGGCAGGCGGCGGGCCAGCACCAACGTCGCCGCCCATGTCAGCACCACCACACCGACGCCCACCAGCAGCATGCGAACGACGGCGCCCACCGGTTTGCCGCGCCTCAGCGCTTCTTCTTGGGCAACTTCTTCATGGCCCGGTGCACGATGCGGCCCTGCTGGCTCTCGGCGGCCTTGAGCCACGGCTCCTTGACCGAGTCCTCGAGCTCGCCCTGGAGCTTGAGGTAGCTGGCCACCCGGTCGGGGTCGAGCCTGCCGTCCTCGACCGCGGCGACGACTGCGCACCCCGGCTCCCCCGCATGGCGACAGTCTCGGAACCGGCAGCCCTGGCCGATCTCCTCGACGTCGGGGAAGGCCAGGGCCACGCCGCCCTCGGCCCCCGTGAGGCCCACGGACCGGAGACCGGGCGTGTCGATCAGCACGCCCCCTCCCGGGATGACGAGCAGGTGCCGGGACGACGTCGTGTGCCGCCCCTTGTGGTCGCCCTCCCGCACCTCACCCGTGGCCTCGGACTCCGACCGGAGCAGGCGGTTGACCAGGGTCGACTTGCCCGCGCCCGACGGGCCGAGAAGGACGGCGGTGCGGTTGGGGCGCAGGTGGCCGAGCAGCTCGTCGACCCCCTGGCCGGTGGCCGCACTGGTGGTGACGACGTCGACCCCGACGGCGCGGGCGTCGACCGTCTTGGCCAGCACGTCGGCCTCGGGTGTGGCGTCGGCCTTGGTCAGGATGACGACGGGGCGCGCCCCGCTGTCCCAGGCCAGGACCAGCTCGCGCTCGATGCGGTTGAGGTTGAGAGGGCGGTCGAGGGAGGCGACGACGAAGACCACGTCGATGTCGGCCGCCAGCAGCTGGCCCTCGCGCTCGAGGGCCGACCAGCGGGGCAGGACGACGTCGACGACAGGCTCGGGGTCAGTTCGGAGGGCAACCCAGTCGCCCGTGGTGGGGAGGACGGGGGCGGCCGCCCGCAGCTGTCCCGTGGCGGTGCGCACGGTGCAGCGGTCGCGGTCGACCCGTCCGACGCGGGCGGGCTGGTGATGCGGTTCGGCGACGGAGGCGTAGAGAGCGGCGACGCGGTCGTCCCAACCGAGAGGGACGAGCGCGTCGAAGGACAGATCAGAAGACACTGGAGAGCTCCTCGGGATCGAGGGTGTGCAGAGACGCGAATGCAAGGGCGGCGTGGGCCGCACTCAAGCGAAGTTGGCCTCCATGGCGCCCTCTCTCGAAGCTTGTGTCCAGGGTAGCCTGCAGGTTCGTAGGAGTGATCGCTCTAGGAGTGCAAACGCCCATGGACAACGAGTTGCCGAACTGGGAGCCGCGGGGCGAGTGGCAGGACATCCGCTACGAGGTGGCCGAGGGCATGGCCAAGGTCACCATCTGCCGGCCCGAGGTCCGCAACGCCTTCCGCCCCCTGACCGTCCTCGAGATGTCTGCCGCGTTCGAGCTGGCCCGCGACGACCCTGAGGTCGGGGCGATCATCCTCACCGGCGAGGGCCCGCTGGCGTTCTGCTCGGGCGGCGATCAAAAGGTGCGGGGCGACGACGGCTACAAGGACGACCACGGCGTCGGACGGCTCAACGTGCTCGATCTCCAGATCCAGATCCGCCGGCTGCCCAAGCCGGTGGTGGCCATGGTGGCCGGCTACGCCATCGGCGGCGGCCACGTGTTGCACCTGGTGTGCGACCTCACCATCGCCGCCGACAACGCCCGCTTCGGCCAGACCGGCCCCCGGGTCGGCTCCTTCGACGGCGGGTACGGGGCCGGCCTGCTGGCCCGCACCGTGGGCCAGAAGAAGGCCAAGGAGATCTGGTTCCTCTGCCGCCAGTACGACGCCCAGGCTGCGCTCGACATGGGGTTGGTGAACACGGTCGTCCCCCTGGACCAGCTGGAGGCGACCACGGTGGCGTGGTGCCGGGAGATGCTCCAGCACAGTCCCCTGGCCATGCGGCTGCTCAAGGCCTCGTTCGCCGCGGACACCGACGGGCTGGCCGGCGTCCAGCAGCTGGCCGGTGATGCCACCCTGCTCTACTACCTGTCCGAGGAGGCCCAGGAGGGCAGGGACGCCTACGTCCAGAAGCGGAAGCCCGACTTCTCGAAGTTTCCGAAACGACCGTGACCTCAGCGGCCCACTGGTTCCAGGGCGCCCGGCCCCGCACACTGGGCGCCGCAGTCTCGCCCGTGCTCGTGGGCACCGCGGTGGCCTCCCGCTACGGCGACGTCGTCTGGTGGCGGGCGCTGTTCTGCCTGCTGCTGGCCGTCGCCCTGCAGGTGGGCGTCAACTACGCCAACGACTACTCCGACGGTGTCCGCGGGGTCGACACCCAACGGCGGGGGCCGGTCAGGCTCACCGCATCGGGTCTCGCTCCTGCGGCCCGGGTCAAGCGGGCCGCCATGCTCTCCTTCGCCGTGGGCGGATTGCTGGGGATCGTGCTGGCGGTCGCCGTCGACTGGCGGCTGGTCCTGGTGGGGGCGGCCTCCATCCTGGCTGCCGCCCTGTACTCGGGCGGGCCCAAGCCGTACGCGTCGTCGGGCCTGGGCGAGGTGATGGTGCTGGTGTTCTTCGGGTTCGTCGCGACGTGCGGCTCGACTTACGTCCACCTGGAGAGGGTGCCGTGGCTGGCTCTGGGGGCAGCCGTGCCGGTCGGGCTCCTGGCCTGCGCCATCCTGCTGGTCAACAACCTGCGCGACGTCGACTCCGATCGCGACGTGGGCAAGCGCACGCTCGCCGTGCGGGTGGGCAAGGCCCGCACCCGGGTCCTCTACCGGGCCAGCATCGTGCTTTCGCTCCTGACCGTTCTCGTCCTGGCTCCCACCGCGCCCGGCACCCTGCTGGCTGTGGTCGCCGCACCTCTTGCCGTGCCGCCGCTGCGCATCGTCGCGTCGAAGGTGGACCCGCCGTCGCTGGTGGAGGCGTTGATCGCCACCGCCCGGCTCCAGCTCGTCTTCTCCGCCCTGCTCGCCATCGGGCTGGCCCTGTGACGACGTTGACGCAGCACCGGGTGCGCCTGCCGCTCCGCCTGCCGCTGGGCGGCTTGCCCCACAGAAACGCCGTCCTGCTGAATGGACCGGAGGGATGGGGCGAGTCGTCGCCGCTTCCGGGATATCCATCGGACCCCGCGGCGTGCCGGCGCGCAGCCGAGGAGGCCGCCACCGTGCGCTGGCCGGCGGCTGTGCGCTCCCGCGTGAGGGTCAACGCACTGATCCCCGCCGTCACGCCGGGCACGGCCGCCGCCCTTGCGTCCGGGCTGGTCGACGTCAAGGTCAAGGTCGGCGTCGACGTCGGCTCTGTCGATGTCGACCGGGTGGCTGCCGTACGCGACGCCATCGGTCCCCACGGCCGGCTCCGGATCGACGCCAACGGCGCCTGGGACGTCGACAAGGCAGTCTCGATGATCAACCGTCTGGCCCCGTTCGACCTCGAGCTGGTGGAGCAGCCCGTCGCCTCCCTCGAGGACCTGGCAACGGTGCGGCGTCGGGTGACGGTGCCCGTGGCGGCCGACGAATGCGTGCGCGACGTGGGCGACGCCCGCCGCCTGGCGGCCCTCGACGCGGCCGACGCGCTCGTGGTCAAGGTGCAGCCCCTGGGAGGCATCGCCATGACCCTCGAGGTGGCCGGGGCAGCCGGCGTCCCGGTCATCGTCTCCTCGATGTACGAGACGTCGGTCGGGCTGGCGTTCGGCCTGGCCCTGGCGGCCGCGCTCGACGAGCTCCCGTTCGCGTGCGGACTGGGGACGGCGGGCCTGTTCGCAGGCGACGTGGTGGCCGACCCCCTCCTGCCGGTCGACGGATGGCTGACGGTCCGCCGGCCCGTGCCCGAGCCCGGCCTGCTGGCCCGCTACGAGGCGGTCGGGTGAGCGGCCACGAAGCCGGTGACCAGGCGGCGGAAGTGTTCCGGGCGCTCGAGGTGGGCGGCGTGGCCGGCCTTCGGCGCGACCGCCACCTCGGCGTTGGCACCGATGCCGGCGACCATCTGCTCGGCGATCTCGGTGTACCGCACGTCGTTCTCGCCGGCCACGGCCAACACCGGCATCTGCAGGTCGCCGAGCCGGCCCCACAGTGGCTCCTGCCCACCGGTGCCCAGGCGGCGCAAGGCGGTGGCCAGGCCGGCGGAGGTGTTGGCCAGACGGGCGTCGAGGTCCTCGGGTTGCGGATCCAGCGTGGCGAACAGCGCCTGGGTCAGCCACCGCTCGAGGAACGCCGCGGTCCCGGTGCGCTCGATCTCGGCGGCCAGCGCCTCGTCGGCCGCCCGCCGGGCCGCCCGCTCGCCGTCGTCGGCCAGCCCGGGCGAGGCCCCGACGAGGACCAGGGACCGCACGAGCTCGGGCCGGTCGACGGCCAGGCGCAGGCACAGCCGCCCGCCCATCGAGTAGCCCACGTAGGTGGCCGGACCGCCGGCCTCGCCGATGGCGGCCGCGGTCTCCTCGAAGCTCAGCTCGACGGCGGTCGACCCCCCGTGGCCCGGAAGGTCCACTCTCACCACCTCGAAGGTGGCGGCCAGTGGCGCAGCCAGGCGGTCCCACGAGCGCAGCGTCTGGGTGAACCCGTGCACCAGAACCAGACGGTGCGGGCCCTGGCCGTCGGTGGCCCGGTGCAGCGCGGCGGCCATCGGAGGATTGTCACATGAGCACGGTGCCGGTCGGTGACCTCAACGCCGCCCTGGCCCGCACCTTGGTCGACGAATGGGCCCGCGGTGGGGTCAAGGTGGCGGCCATCAGCCCCGGGTCACGGTCGACGCCGCTGGCTCTCGCCCTGGCCGCGGACGGGCGCATCGCCGTGCAGGTGTTCCTCGACGAGCGGTCGGCGTCGTTCTTCGCCCTGGGCGCGGCCAAGGCATCGGGGCGGCCAGCCATCGTGCTGTGCACGTCGGGCACCGCAGCGGCCGAGTTCCATGCCGCGGTGCTCGAGGCCTTCCACGGCCGGGTTCCGCTGATCGTGTGCACGGCCGACCGGCCTCCCGAGCTGCGCGACACCGGCGCAGGCCAGGCCGTCGACCAGCTCAAGCTCTACGGCGACGCCGTGCGCTGGTTCGCCGAGGTGGGCGCGCCGTCCGAGGCCGATGCCACCAGCCCGTACTGGCGCTCGGTCGCATCGCGGGCGGTGGCCGCCGCAACGGGACCGCCCGCCGGCCCCGTCCACCTCAACATGGCGTTCCGCGAGCCGCTGCTGCCCACCGGGGACGATGTGGAGCTACCCCCCGAGCGGGCGGACGGCGCGCCCTGGGTGGCTTCGGCCGCCCGCCGGCCCCCGCCGGCCCAGGTCGACGTCGACAACCTGGCGTTTCTGGTCGCGGCCGAGACCCGGGGGGCGATCATGGTCGGCTGGGGGGCCGACGTGAACCCCGAGGCGGTCGAGCGGCTGTCGGCGGCGGCCCGGTGGCCGGTGCTGGCCGACCCGCTCTCCGGCGCCCGGCAGGGGCCCAACGCCGTCTCCACCTACGACGCCCTGCTGCGGTCGCCGGCGGTCGCCGGCGCGCTCCGCCCCGACGTCGTGATCCGGTTGGGCGCGCCGCTCACCGGGAAGGCCGGCGCGTCCTGGCTCGACGCCTCGGTGCGCCAGATCCTCGTCGACCCCGACGGCGCCTGGCTCGACCCCAAGCGGGCGTCGGCCGAGCGCATCGTCGCCGACCCCTCGGCGCTGCTCGACGCGGTGGCGGCCCGGGGGCCGGCCCGGTCGCAGTCGTTCTGGCTGTCGTCGTGGCTCCAGGCCGAGAACGCCGCTCGGCGCGGCCTCGACCGTCTGCTCGACTCCTGGGCGGAGCCCTTCGAGGGCCGGGTGGCCCGTGACCTGGTGGCCGGCCTCCCGTCGGGCGCCACGCTGGTCGTCGGTTCCAGCATGCCCGTGCGCGACGTCGAGTCCTTCGCCCGGCCCCGGACCGGTGTGCGCTTCCTGTCCAACCGGGGCGTCAACGGGATCGACGGCTTCGTCTCCACCGTGCTCGGGGCGGCGGCGGCCACCGATTCGGGACCGGTCGTCGCCCTCTGCGGCGATCTGACGTTCCTCCACGACTCGGGCGGCCTCCTGGGTGCGGCCCGCCGCGGCGTCGACGCCACGTTCGTCGTGCTCGACAACGACGGCGGCGGCATCTTCAACTTCCTCCCGCAGGCGGGGGCGGGGCTGGCCGACCACTTCGAGATCCTCTTCGGCACTCCGCAGGGAGTCGATCTGGCGCAGCTCGCGGCCGTCCACGGCGTCGCCTCCGAGCACGTCACCAAGGCCGACGAGCTGCTCCCTGCGGTCGACCGGGCCATGGCCGCCGGAGGAGTGCGACTGGTGATCGTGCCCACGGACCGGGTGGACAATGTCGCCCGGCACCGACAGGCGTGGGAGGCGGTGTCGATCCCGGGCGGCTCGCCGTCCCGGTGAGCATCCGGGAGGGAGCCCGCCGCCACCCGGTCATGGCGGCGATGGTCGCCGCCTACATCGTGGCCTGGAGCCTCTACGGCCTGATCACCGGCTCTCGTAACACCGCGTCCTACGTGGTGATCGTGTCCGCCGTCGCCCTGGCGGTGGCCGCCGCCGATGCGCGGGTCCACTTCAGCCCGCTGGTCCTCGTCGGCCTGGCCATCTGGGGGTTCGGGCACCTGGCCGGCGGCCTCGTCCACTTGGAGGGACCCGGCGACCGGATCCTCTACAACGCCGTCTTCCTCCGTTGGGGTCATTTCGACAATGTCGTCCACGCCATCGGGTTCGGGACATCGGGCATCGCGGCCTGGGAGGCCACCCGGTCGTGGCTTCCAGCCGAGCCCGGCCACCGGCTGGGGACCGCGGTCGTCGTCTGCCTGCTGGGCCAGGGCGTAGGGGCCTTCAACGAGGTCGTCGAGTTCTGGTCCACCCACGTGCTGGCGGACACCAACGTCGGCGGCTACGAGAACACGGGCCGCGACCTGGTGGCCAACCTGCTCGGCTCCGCCGTGGCCGGCTGGTGGGTCAGCCGCCGCCCGCGCGCGTATTCCGTCGGATGAGCAGCACGCCGTCGCGCACGGTGGCCATCACGCACGTGACCCGGTCGTCGTCGCGGACCAGGTTGTTGAACGCCCGGATGGCGACGGTGTCGTCGCTCTGGTCAGTGTCGTCGAGCACCCGACCGCTCCACAGCACGTTGTCGGCCACGATAAGGCCCCGATCCGCCAGCAGGGGCAGGACCGCCTCGTAGTAGTTGGCGTAGTTGGTCTTGTCGGCGTCGATGAAGATCAGGTCGAAGGGGCCTTCGAGGCCGGCGATGGAGTCCAGCGCGGGACCGAGGCGGATCTCGATCTGGTCGGCCCACGGGCTGGCGTCGAAATGGCGCCTGGCGGTGGCCGCCCGGTCCGGGTCGAGCTCGCACGTCACGATGCTCCCGTCCGGAGGCAGGGCGGCGGCCATCGACAACGCCGAGTACCCGGTGAAGCAGCCGATCTCCAATATCCGACGGGCCCCGGACAGCCACACCAGGGTCTCCAGGAACCGCCCCTCGAGCAGCCCGACCATCATCCCGTGCGCCTCCTGGCTGGCGCGGGTCTCGGCCTCGACCTGGACGAGCAGGGGATGGCCGGGGGTGGTGTGCTCGGCGGCATAGGCCTCGGTCTCGGGAGTGACGATGCCGCTCATCTCGACGCTTCCAGGCACTCGACCCCGCTGGGCCCCACCGTGGCGGCATGGTCCGTGCCGGCATCGACGTCGAGGCGGTCACCGGGCCCCAGCTCGAGATCTCCGTCGTCGGTGTGGAACACGATCCCGCCCGCGACGCAGTACAGCACCTTGTCGTAGCCGTGGCTGTGGCTGCCGTAGCGGTCGCCTGGGGCGTTGCCCCAGCCATGGGGGGAGAGGCCCTCGTCGCGGAACCGTTTCTCGATCGCTTCCCGATCGGGCACCGGGCCGTCCCATCTCGTCAGCCGGGCGGTCATCCATTGAGACTAGGACGCGTCGGTACGCTCACGGTCATGGCCCGCGCCGTGCCCACCGAAGCCAGCACCCGTCCCCGCGACAACCAGCGCGCCCGCCTCTACCGGGCGGAGGGCGAGCTCGACGCCGGCCGTCGGCTCCCGACAGTCGACCGCATGCAGGCGTGGGTCGACGGGCTGGCGGCCACCGACTGGTTCGTCGCCCGCTGGGGCGACCGGGCGTTCGAGGTCCGGCCCGGGTTCGGGCATCGGCGGGCCACCGCCGACCAGAACGGCATCCTGCAGATGCCGAAGTGGGCCCGCAGCGAACTGGTCCTGCTGCACGAGGTGGCCCACTGCCTGACCCCGGTCGACGTGGCCAGCCATGGACCGGAGTACGCCGGGGTCCTGCTGGCCCTCGTCCGCCGGGGCATGGGCCCGGGCCCTGCGCAGCTCCTGGAAGACGCCTTCGGGCGGGAGCGGGTGCGTTGGACGCTGGCGGCGGTGCCCGACGGCAGGCACGGCGGGCCGAAGCTGGCCGCAAGCGCCGCTGGCCGGTCGTCGCCCTTGGAAGACTCCCTGACGTGATCGTCGACTTCTCCGTGTACGACTGCGGGGTCCGTCGCCAGGGCGACCTGAAGCTCGAAGAGGCGCTCGAGGCCGCCCATTCGTCGCCCGACACCTTCGTCTGGATCGGTCTGCTGGAGCCGACGGAGGAGGAGTTCGGGGACGTGATCAGCGAGTTCCAGTTGCATCCCCTGGCTGTCGAAGATGCAGTGCACGCCCATCAGCGCCCGAAGCTCGACATCTACGGCTCCACCCTCTTCATCGTGCTGAAGGCGGCCCGGTACCTGGACTCAGACGAGATGGTGAGCCTCTCCGAGCTCATGCTGTTCCTCGGGGACGGCTTCCTGGTCACGGTCCGCCATGGTGAGAGCCCGATCCTGGGCGAGGTCCGCCAGCAGCTCGAAGCCGATCCCGGGCGCTTGAAGTCGGGCCCCCTGGGCGTCCTCCATGCGGTCATCGACAGGGTCCTCGACGACTACGCCCTCGTCGTGCGGGGCCTCAACAACGACATCGAGGAGATCGAGCGGCAGGTCTTCTCCGACGAGCGGAAGAACCACGCCCAGCGGATCTACCGGCTGAAGGCGGAGGTCGTCGAGTTCCGCCAGGCGGTGGTCGGGCTCGACGATCCGCTCGACCAACTGGCCAACGGCAAGGTCGCCGAGACCGACACCGCCCTGCTCCACTACTTCCGGGACGTGCACGACCACCTCCTGCGGGTGGGCCAGCGGATCGAGGTGATCGACAACCTCCTGAGCAGTGCGCTCACCGCCAACCTGGCCCAGGTCGGTGTCCGCCAGAACGACGACATGCGGAAGATCTCGGCGTGGGTGGCCATCGTGGCCGTGCCGACGATGATCGCCGGCGTCTACGGGATGAACTTCGAGCACATGCCCGAGCTCGGCTGGCTCCTGGGCTACCCGTTCGCGATCGGCCTCATGGTCGTGTGCTGCGTCGGCCTCTTCCTCATGTTCCGCCGCCGGGGCTGGCTCTGACTCGGCTTCAGTCCTGGGCGAGGGCGGAGCGCATGGCTGCCAGCTTCGACTCCGTCTCGTCCCACTCGCCGTCAGGGTCGGAGCCGGCCACGATGCCGGCTCCTGCGACGAGGCGGGCACGGGTGCCGTCGAGCGTGGCGCCGCGAAGGGCGACCGCCCAGTCGCCGTCGCCCCGGGAGTCCACCCATCCGACGGGGCCGGCATACAGCCTCCGGTCGAAATCCTCGAGCTCGGCGATGGCCGCCAGGGCCGCCTCCCTGGGGACGCCCGCCACTGCCGGCGTGGGGTGCAGGTGAGCGGCGACGTCGAGTGCGGACACTGAGGGGTCGACGAGGCGGGCGCGGATGGTGGTGGCCAGGTGGGCGACCGTCGACAGCCGGACGACGTCGGGCTCCTCGGTGCCACGCACGTCGTCGCAGAGCAGGGTGAGCGCAGACCGCACGTCGCCCACCACCAGCCGGTGCTCGTTCTGCTCCTTCTCCGACGCGGCCATGGCCGCCACCAGCCGGTGGTCGTCGCCGGGCGCGCCGCCCTGGGCGACGGTGCCCGCCATCGGCCGGGAGACGACGTCGCGGCCCCGGCGGCGGGCCAGCAGCTCGGGGCTGGCGCCCACGTAGGCGCCGGCGGCGTAGGTGAAGCACGACGGCTGCTCCTGCCGCAAACGGTCCACGACGGCCGCCACCTCGACCGGCCGTCGCAGGTCCACCGCGACCTCGCGGGCCAGGACCACTTTCGACAGCCGCCCGTCGGCGATGCGGGCGAGCGCTTCTTCCACCGACGCAGACCAGCGGCGCCGGTCCGGCGGCCGAGGGGAGGACACCGGCGTGACCGGCCAGCCCTCGGCGGCCTCGTCGGCCGGCCCGATCTCGGTCACCCACGACACCCCGTCCGAGGTACGCCCGGTGACTCGCGCCGGCACGATCAGCTGACCGCGGCCGTGGAAGCCCAGGGCGCCGACGGCCAGTGGCCCGGTGCCCGGCAGGCCGACCGGGTCGTCGCCGGCGATGTCGGCCAGCACGTCGGCGGCGTCCGCGCTCGAGACCCGGGCCGCGACGCCCGCCGTGGCCAGACCGAAGCCCTGGGCGAACCACGCGAACCCGCCGGGCCCGAGGAAGGCCAAGGGGTCGACGGGGTCGTCCAGCACCCAGGTGCGGCTGCAGAGACTCGTGCTGGTGCGGGTCATCGACGGGTCCCGGTGAGGAGCTGGGCGATTCCGGTGGACAGCGGCCGGCGGGTGGCGGCGCCGAAGCCGGTCTCGCTCATCATGGACACCATCCGGCTGGGCGGGGGGAGGTAGGCCACCGACTTCGGGAGGTACTGGTAGGCGTCGCGGTCGGAGAGCATGCCGCCGACCAGGGGCACCACCTTGCCGAAGTACAGCCCGTGCCCCCATCGCAGCACCGCATTGTCGGGCTCGGCGACCTCGAGGAGGGCCACCCGCCCGCCGGGGCGCAGGACCCGGGCGCACTCCGTCAGGAACGGCTTGAGGGAGGCGAAGTTGCGCAGGGCGAAGCCGCACACGATGCCGTCGACCGAGTTGGATCGGAACGGCAGGCGGAGAGCATCGCCCCGGACGAGCGGCGCCGCCGTCCGCTGGGCGGCCAGCATGCCCGCCGACCGGTCGACGCCCACCGGCCGGTAGCCCCGCGTGGTCAGCTCCCGGCACAGGTCGCCCGTACCGCAGGCCAGGTCGAGGACCTTCGACCCGGGCGAGAGCTGCAGTGACTTCACCGTCTTCCGCCGCCAACCAACGTCCATGCCGAAGGTGAGCAGGCGGTTCAGCAGGTCGTAACGGGGGGCGATGGCGTCGAACATGTCGTCGACGGCCTTGACCTTGGCGTCGCCCTGCGGCAGGTTGCTCACGCCGACCATGCCTCGTCGGCCGAGGCGGCGTCGAGCTCGCTCTTGTCGCCCACCGACTCGAGGTGCTCCTGGGCGACCTGCAGGAGGATGCGCTGGAAGTGGTGGGCGACCAGGCCGGCCACCGCGGGCATCAGGGTGCGGAAGGCCTCGACCAGGCGCTCGGCCTTCTCGTCCTCGGGAAGGTCCGACGCCCGGAGCGGCTTGCGGACCCAGGTGTCGAACAGCTCGACCGCCTCGGCGGCCACCTCCCGGGTGACGGCATGGTGATGGCGGGCCAGGGTGAACAGCTCTGGCAGCGGCAGTCCGGCCTGGAGCAGGCGCATGCCCCCGGCCAGCATGGCCACGTCGGCGGGCGTGAACTTCGGCGTCCCGTCGACCACCCGGGGGATGAGCAGGCCCTCGCGCAGCAAGGAGTCGAGCATCGGTTGGGGCACGCCCACCCGGTTGGCCAGCTCGTCGATGCCGAACAGCTCCTCGCCGCCACCGTCAGTGTCGTCGGCTCCTGCGACCGCGGCGGCGAGAGGCTCGTCGGCCGGATCGAGCTCACCGGCCAGGAAACGACGGATCACGGCAAGGGTGAACCCCCGCCGCTGCAGCTCCTTGATCCGGGCGATCCGGCTCAGGTGCTCGTCGCCGTAGAAGGCCAGGCGCCCGTCGCGCCCGGGCGGGGGGAGCAGGTGCTGCTTCTGGTAGTAGCGGATGGTGTCGACGGAGACCTCGGCGGCAAGCGCCAGCTCTTCGACCCGCATCCTCATAGTGATCATTCTAGGAGCAATCACTCCCAGAGTCACACCGGGTCAGCGCGGCCGCCCGTCCCGGAGTGCGCTCACGGCCTTGGCGATGCGCCGCTCCCGGGTGGCCGGCGACTTGGCGTCCTCGATGGGGAGCACGAAACCCCGCTTCTGGCTGTACGACAGCCCGTCGAAGAAGCGGGCCGCCGCCGGGTCTGCGTCGAGCGCCTCGCGAAAGTCGGGCGGGACGGTGACCTCGCGGGGCTCGGTGTCCAACTCCAGGGAGACGTCGACCTCGTCGCCGGCGGCGACGCCGGCAAGGGTGCGGTTCTCGGCGCTGAGCGGGATCATGAACTCCCCGCCCATCACGGCCACCGTGCTGCGGTACGTGTGCGCGCCGATCGTGACCCGGACCGCGTGCCGCTTGCCGGGGCCGAGGCCGGCGACCACGTCGGGGGGAACCTGGATCCCGGTGGCCGTCTTTCCACCGAGCAGGACGACAGTTCGAAACGCAGTGGCAGTCATGGGAACATCTCTCTCCTCGGGAACGGTGCTGCCCGAAAAGACGGTGCGCCGAGTCGGAAATCATCGGACTCCCTGCCATCCACCGGCAGCCGGTAGCGTCCTCGGTCTGACGCGCGGTCGAACCCCCGGCCGGTCGGCGAACCGGGAGTCCGCATGTACATCGGTCTGGGCACGATCCTGCTCATCGTCATCATCGTGCTGCTCCTGCGCCGCAGGTAGCTCCCGGCTCAGCCTGCGGCTGCGCCCTTGGCGGCCACGTGGGCGGCGACCTGCCGCTTGAGCCGGGCCAGGATGGCGGACATGCCCCTCAGCCGTTGGGAGGAGATCGCCTCGGCCAGGCCCATCTTCATGTAGAAGTCGTTGGGCGTGGCCAGGACGTCCTGCGCGGTGGCCCCGTCGAGGCCCGTGTGCAGGATGCCGGCGAAGCCGCGGGTGGTGGGCGCCTGGTCGGGGACGTCGAAGTGGAGGTGCACCCGGTCCTGGTCGTCGATCTCGGTAGCGAGGAAGAAGGGCGTGGCGCACTCCGGCACCTGCTCCATGAGCTCCCGGTGGCCGGCCAGCTCCTCGGGCAGCGGCGGGACCTTCCGCGAGTATTCGAGCAGGGCCTGGAGGCGGAGCTCCTTCGGAGCACCCCCGAAGAGGTCGACGATGCGCTGGAGGGCGGGCGGGGCCCCGCCGGGCTGTTCTGCGTCCATGAGCGCCATGATCCCACGGGCGGCAATTCTTGACCGTCGGAGTCGGGATTTGCCACTAGGCTGGAGCCGAGACGTCAACCCGCCATCCAAGGAGGATGCTTCTATGCCCTCGGTTGATCCCGACAACTCCCCGGAGCTCACCCAGTACTCCAAGCCCGAGCTGCTCGTCACCACGGGCTGGCTGGCCGAGCACCTGAACGACCCCGGCCTGGTCATCGTCGAGTCCGACGAGGACGTGCTCCTCTACGACACCGGTCACATCCCCGGGGCCATCAAGGTCGACTGGCACCTGGACCTGAACGACCAGGTCAACCGGGACTACATCGACGGTCAGGCGTTCGCCGACCTCTGCTCCCGCAACGGGATCAGCCGCGACTCCACCGTGGTCTTCTACGGCGACAACTTCAACTGGTGGGCCGCCTATGCCCTCTGGGTGTTCAAGCTGTTCGGCCACCCCGACGTCCGCCTGCTCAACGGCGGCCGCATGAAGTGGCTCCAGGAGGGCCGGGAGCTGACCACCGACGTCCCCAAGCCCGAGGCCACCGACTACCCGGTCGTCGAGCGGGAGGACGCGCCGATCCGGGCCTTCCGCGACGACGTGCTGGCCCACATCGGCCAGGGCGGCAAGCTGGTCGACGTGCGCTCGCCCGGCGAGTACTCCGGTGAGCTGCTGCACATGCCCGACTACCCGCAGGAGGGTGCGCTGCGCGGCGGCCACATCCCCGGGGCGGCCAGCAAGCCGTGGAAGCAGGCGGCCAACGACGACGGCACCTTCAAGGACGCCGAGGCCCTTCGCAAGATCTACGCGGAGGAGCTGGGCCTGAGCCCCGACGACGACGTGGTGGTCTACTGCCGCATCGGCGAGCGCTCGAGCCACACGTGGTTCGTGCTCCAGAACCTGCTGGGCTACCCGAAGGTCCGCAACTACGACGGCTCCTGGACCGAGTGGGGCAACCTGGTCAAGGCTCCGATCGAGCGGTAACTCGGGTGCGGGTGCACCGGCTCGGGCGCCTTACGGCTCGAGCCGGTAGCCCCGACCGGGGACGGCCACCAATGCGGCGCCGGCCGCACCCAGTCTCGGGCGCAGGCGGGCGATCGCCACTTCGACCGCGTGGGGGTCGGCGCCGGTGGCGCTCCACACCTCCCGGACCAGCGCCGGCCGGGAGAACACCGTGCCCGGCCGCGCCGCCAGGGCGTCGAGCAGCGCCCGCTCCCGGCAGTTGAGCCGCACCCGGTTCTCGCCGATCATCGCCATCAGCCCCTGGAGGACGACGTCGACCCCCGCCATGGGCACGGTGCGACGGTCGCAGAGGAGGCGTTCGGAGAGGGCCCGCACCATGAGCCCCAGGCGGCCGACATGGGGCACGAGCGGGGCGAGGATTCCGGCCTCCACTGCGCCGCGGGCGCACACCGGTCCGACGCAGGCGGCGACGACCCCCCGGCGGTTGAAGGCGGCCCGGAGGCTCTCGTCGACACCGGCCTCGGTGGCCAGGGTGAAGAAGTTCGCCACCGCCGGCGCGGCGGTGAAGGTCACCGCGTGCACCCGGCCGTCGATGGCCGCTTGGGCCAGTCGCAGTGCCGGTCCGGGGTCGGCCGGCGTGCGCCACTGGTAGACGGGGACCTCCAGCACCTCGGCCCCGGCTCCGGCGAGCGCCGTGGTGATCTCGGGCGCCGGCATGCCGTAGAGCTGGACGGCGACACACGCCCCCTTCAGCTCCTCGGCCAGGAGGTGCCCGAGGAGCTGGTCCATCTGCTCGTTCGCCGCACTGCGCCAGACTTCGAGGCCGGCGGCCTGGACTGCGCCCGCGGCCTTCGGTCCCCGGGCGACGATCCGCGTGTCCCGGAACGCGTCGACGAGCGCGTCGCCGAGCCCCCAGACCTGGGCGGCCTCGAACCACGCCCGGATGCCGATCCCGGTGGTGGCGGCCAGGTAGTGCGGCGGCCGCTCGACCAGCGCCAGCGTGGCGGCGCGCAGCGCGTCGTCGGAGGCCAGGTAGGCGGTCTCGATCGACGGCCCGAGGATCACCCCGGCGCCCCGGCGCCGTAGCAGCTCGGCCTGCTCCGACGCCCGCCGGTCGGCGGTGACGCCGACGACGAAACCGTCGAGGCGGCCGTCGCTCATGTCGCCAGCATGACGGGTCGGTGTGTCGGCACTGTTTCCGAAGGTTGCTCGCCGGGCGAACCCTCTCTGTACGGATCCTGCGCGACGGTGAACGGCGCGTGACAGTCCGCTCTCATGGTCTCGGGCGGCGGAGTGCGGAACGTCACCCGCTGGACACAGGGGGGAAACTGCACCTTCTCCCGCCGGTCCTACGTTCCTCGGCATGGACCGAAGAGCGTTTCTCCGGCTGGCGGGCATGGTGGCGGCCACCCCTCCGGTCGGAGCCCTGCTGGCCGCATGCGGCAACCCGCCGACGGAGGGTTCGTCGACCCCGGCCGCCCAGACCGGCAGCACGGTTCCCGGCGGCAGCACGAACCGCAAGGTGCGGCTGGGCTTCATCGCCCTGACGGACTGCGCGTCGATCGTCATGGCCAAGGAGCTCGGCTACTTCGCCGAGCGGGGCCTCGACGTGTCGGTGGAGAAGCAGGCGTCGTGGGCCGCCACCCGCGACAACCTGCTCAACAACGAGATCGACGGCGGCCACGTGCTGTCGAGCATGCCCCTCTCGGTGGCCACCGGCATCGGCGGCAGCGGCGCCCGATCGTTGCGGGTGGCCATGAACCTGAACAACAACGGGCAGGCCATCACGTTGTCGAAGGACTACGCGGCCGTCGGCTACGGCGACCTGGACAAGGCCCGGGCCGCCCTGCAGTCCAAGGCGCCGACGCTGGCGATGACGTTCCCCGGTGGCACCCACGACACATGGGTGCGCTACTGGCTGAAGGCGTGCAAGGTCGACTCGAACTCCCTCAAGATCATCACCATCCCTCCGGCCCAGATGGTGGCCAACATGAAGGTCGACGCCATGGACGGCTACTGCGTCGGCGAGCCCTGGGGCGCCCAGGCCGTCGACCAGGGGATCGGCTTCACCCACATCAACACCCAGGACATCTGGAAGCATCACCCCGAGAAGGCCCTGGTCGTCACCGAGAAGTTCGCCACCGAGCGGCCCGACGTGCTGATGGACGTCATGGGGGCGATCCTCAAGGCCGGCAAGTGGCTCGACGACCTGGCCAACCGCAAGAAGGCGTCGGAGACGATCGGTGCCGCCTCCTACGTGAACGCCCCGCCTTCGGAGATCGAGGGCCGGCTGCTGGGCCAGTACAACCTCGGCCCCGGCATCGGGAACAAGACCTACACCGACGACTACATGACGTTCTTCCGGGGCGGCCAGGTCAATGCCCCCCGGCGGGGCCACGCCATCTGGTTCCTGTCGCAGTACCGCCGGTTCGGGCTGCTCAAGACGGAGCCGGCCTATCAGGAGCTCGCCGACGGCCTCATCCTGCGAGACCTCTACGAGAAGGTGGCGGCCAAGGAGGGCATCGAGGTCCCGGACGACGACATGACGCCGTTCCACATCAAGCTCGACAACACCACGTTCGACCCGAGGAAGCCTCTCGAGGAGGTCAGCCGCGTATGACCCTTGTCCATCCCACGACCACCGAGGCCGAGAAGCTCCCGGGAGCGGCCCCGAAGATCCCACCGCCGCCGTCGAAGCGGCCGGCGCAAGGCGGCCGCCTGGTCAAAGCCGTCCGCAGCGGGGCCTGGGCATCGGTCGGCGTCGCCGTCGTGGTCGGCCTGTGGGGGCTGGTGGCTCTCAGCTCGCCCGACCTGCCCACCCCGTCCGAGGGCTTCACCGCGCTGCGCAAGCTGCTGCGGTACCCCTTCTACGACTTGGGCCCGAACGACAAGGGCATCGGCATCCAGCTCGGTGTGTCGCTGATCAAGGTGTTCACCGGCTTCGCCATGGCGACGGTCATCGGGGTGCCGCTCGGCTTCCTGATCGGCGGGAGCAAGAAGGCATGGGCGGCGGCCAACCCGGTCATCCAGGTGCTCCGGCCGGTGTCGCCGCTGGCGTGGTTCCCGATCGGCCTGGTCGTGCTCAAGGACGTCCGCAGCGCGGCCGTGTTCGTCATCTTCATCACGTCGCTGTGGCCGACGGTCATCAACACCGCGGCCGGCGCCGCGTCGGTGCCGATGGACCAGCGCAACGTGGCCCGGGTGTTCAAGTTCGGCCGGCTGGCCTACGTGCGCCACGTGGTGATCCCCCACAGCCTGCCGGCGGTGATCACCGGCATGCGGCTGTCCATGGGCATCGCCTGGATGGTGATCGTGGCGGCCGAGATGCTCTCCGGCAACACGGGCATCGGCTACTTCGTGTGGAACTCCTACAACGGCGGGAGCCTGGCCAACGTCATATCGGCCATCGTGCTGATCGGCGCCGTCGGCGTGCTCCTGGACACCATGTTCATGCACCTGGCCCGAAAGGCGGCTGCGTGATGCTCGACCTCGCGAATGTGTGGAAGTCCTTCAACGGCCAGGACGTCCTGCGGGGCGTCGACCTGACCGTGACCCAGGGAGAGTTCGTCTCCTTCATCGGCCACTCGGGCTGCGGCAAGTCGACCCTTCTGAACGTGGTCGGCGGCCTGCTCGACGCCGACAGCGGCGAGGTCAGCCTGGACGGCAAGGAGATCACCGGGCCGGGCCCCGACCGGGCCATGGTCTTCCAGAACTACTCGCTCCTGCCCCGGCTCAGCCTGCTGGCCAACGTGCGGGAGGCGGCCCGGGCCGCCCGTCCCCGGCGCAAGCCCGCCCAGAACGACGAGGTGGTCGAGCGCTACCTGCGGGCGGTGGGGTTGTGGGAGCACAAGGACAAGCGGCCGGCCCAGGTGTCGGGCGGGATGCAGCAGCGCACGGCGGTCGCCCGAGCCTTCGCGGTCGGCCCCCGGCTCCTCCTGCTCGACGAGCCCTTCGGCGCCCTCGACGCCCTCACCCGGGCCCGCCTGCAGCAGCAGCTCATCGAGCTGTGGCAGCACGAGTCGGAGACCGAGACGGTGCTCATGGTCACCCACGGGATCGACGAGGCCATCCTGCTGGCCGACCGGATCGTGGTGATGGCCAACCCGCCGAGCCCCTCGATCCTCGACGTCATCCCGGTCGACCTGCCCCGCCCCCGCGACCGGACCAGTGTGATCGACCAACCGGCCTTCCGGATGGTGCAGGAGCGGCTGATGGCCCTGCTCACCGCCGAGGAGCCGGCTGCGGCCTGACGGTCAGCGGGACGATTGCGGCATCTTCGGGCGCTCCACGCGGCCCAGCAGTGTGCCGTCGGCGGCCAGCGCACTCAGCGACATGTGCACGTTCTCCGTCGTGTGCATCACGAAGAAGCGCACGTCGAAGCCATTTCCCCCACCAAGGGTGGGCACCTCGAACGGTGCGGCGCCGTCGGGGGAGATGCGGACCCGCTCGGCCCGATCGGACACCTGGCCGACCGAGAGGTAGATCCTGCCGGCCGGGCTCTCGAGGATCCTCGTGAACATGTTGCCCACCGGGCGGTAGCTCCGGGTGCGCAGGCAACGCTCCCGGGTCGGCTCTCCGGGGGAGACGTTGAGGATGGTGCAGACCCCCCCGTCCCGGCGGGCTTCCAGCGTCCACGACAGTCCACCGGGCAGGTCGCCGTTGCCGATCGCCATACTAGGAATGACGACCCGCTCCCCGCCTTCGTCCACGTCGACCTGGGCCTCGGAATTGCCGCGGGTCACCGCCCAGGCGCCGCCCGCCACGATGAGAGCGACCACCAGGGCCAGCGGGGCCAGCACCGGCCCTCGCCGGCTGGACGCGATCCCCCGTCGCGGCGGCCCGGAGGCCTCACCGCAGCTCTGGCACCTGAGCCCGACGGCGGTGCGCACGAAGCACGCCGGGCAGATGGGTGTCCCGCACTCCGCGCACTGCAGCCGGGTCTCCACGCTGTCCCGTGGACACCTGACCAATGTGTCCGACGATCCGCCGTCCGATGCCATCGCCGACCTCCTTCGCCGCTTCGGCTACAGCGTCGCGCAACGGAGGGCCCGGCCGCCTGAGGACTACGGGCTGGTGTGCCCCGCGGTCTGGGGGGAGATCACGACCTTGCCGTTGCGGCTGTCACCCCGCTCGATGCGAAGGGCGAGCTGGCCGTTGCCGAAGGTGGCCGACGCCGGGCCACCGAACCCCTTGGGCACGGTGACCATCCGCTCGTAGGGCCCGTAGTGCCACTCGTGGGTGATGTAGTCCTTCTCGGCCGGCGTCCGTTCCGTGGCGTTGACATGGACGCGGTCGTCCTCGATGTCGATCGACACGTCGTCGGCCATCACGCCGGGCATCGGCATGAGGAGGACGACGGCACCCTCGGTCTCGTACATGTTGACGGGCACCCGCTGGGGCTCGTACTCGGCGAGGCCGGTGGGAGGCGTGTCAGGGTCGGGCCACTCGCCGCCGCCCTGGCGGTTGCCGGGGCCCGACGGCTGCTGCGAGGACTCCGACGACGGCTCCACGCTGTCGCCGGTCTCCACCGGGTCGGCGCGGACGGCCTTGGGTACGGTCGATTCGCTCATGAACCCGTACCTACCCCTGGCCCAGGGCGCTCACGCCGGGCTCGACATCGTCGTGTCCGAAGCGGGGCCCGCCGATCACGACGAGCTGTACTCCGCCTTCGCCGGGATCGTCACCGCCGGCGAGGGCTACCCCCAGGCCCCCGGGCCGCTCTCCGTCGCCGACTTCGACGACTACTGGCTCGACCACAAGTCCCTGGTGGCGGTCGCCCGCCTGGCCGGGCGCCTGGTGGGCTCGTACTACCTCAAGCCGAATTTCGCCGGCCGGGCCGCGCACATCGCCAACGCCGGCTACTTCGTGGTCCCGGAGCTGCGGGGCCGGGGGATCGGTGAGGCCCTGGTGCGGCACTCGTTCGACGAGGCTCGCCGGCTCGGCTTCGACGCCCTGCAGTTCAACCTGGTCTTCGAGTCCAATCCCGCCCGCCGGCTCTACGAGCGCCTCGGGTTCCAGGCTGTCGGGCGGGTTCCCGAAGCGGTCGACGGCGAGGACGCCATCGTCTACTGGCGCCGGCTCTGAGCGAAGCCTCTACGCGGTCAGCAGGTCGCGGGCGCTGCGGGCCGACGAGGAGCGGCGCAGCTTGGAGATGGCCTTCAGCTCGACCTGGCGCACGCCCTCGCGGGTGAGGCCGAAGTGCTCGCCCACCTCCTCGAGGGTGCGGGGGCTGCCCCGGTCGAGGCCGTAGCGGAGGCACAGGACCTGTTGCTCACGCGGCTCGAGCACCGAGAGCAGCTGGGCCACGTGGGTCGGCAGCATCGCCGCGAACACGGCCTGGTCGGGCGGCGGGGTGCTGACGTCCTCGACCAGCTCCCCCATCTCGGTCTCACCGTCCATGAGATGCTCGGAGAGCGACGCCGGCTCGCCCAGGTACGGGAGCAGCTCCTCCACCTTCTTGGCCGGGAGGCAGGCGGCGGCCGCCAGCTCCGACGCCTTGGGCGGGCGCCCGTGGCGGACCTCGAGGGCGGAGGCGGCCATGCGGATGGCGAGGAGCTGGTCGCCGGCGTGGACCGGGAGGCGGATGCTGCGGCTGGTGTTGGCGATGCCGCGGGCGATGGTCTGGCGGATCCACCACGTCGCGTAGGTGGAGAACTTGAACCCCCGGCGGGGGTCGAACCGGTCGACGGCCTGAATGAGGCCGAAGTTGCCCTCCTGGATGAGGTCGAGCAGCGGCAGGCCGGACGCCTGGTACTTCTTGGCGATGGAGACGACGAGGCGAAGGTTGGACCGGACGAACTTCCGGTGGGCATCCTCGCCGGCGACCACTGCGGCCTCGAGCTCGTCCTGGGCGGCGACGGTGAGCGCGTCGCCCCTGGCCAGCTTGGCGGCCGCCGCCTGCCCGGCCCGCGTGAGGGTGCCGAGGCGCAGTTCATCATCCCGGGTCAGAAGTGGATACTTCCCGATGTCGTTCAGGTAGAGCTGGAGGAGGTCCTCTTCCTCACTGCCCTGCCCACGCGTCTTACCCAAGAACGCCTCCAAGGAGCTGCAGTCGTCAAGGTAGCAGAGGACCACCGATCCGTCCCAGCGGCGTGGTCGCGCGGGAGGGTCATCGGTCGAAGGTGAGGACAAGGCGCACGTCGGCGCCGTTGCGCACGAGGTGGGCGTCGGAGGCCAGGTGGCGGATCAGGAACAGGCCTCGTCCCCGCTCGGCGGTGAGGTCGGGCATGCCCGGGGAGTCGGGGACGTCGAAGCCCCGGCCCCGATCGGCGATCTCGACCACCAGGCTGTGCCCGTCCAAGCGGGCACCCGCGTGGGTCACGCCGCCCCCGTGGCGATGCGCGTTCACCATCGCCTCGTGCACGGCGAGGAGCACCCCGTCGACGTCTCCGTCCCACCCGGCGTCGGTCAGCATGGCCGTCAGCTCCCGGCGGGCGAGCGCCGGCTGTCGGGACAGCTCCACGGGGCGGGTAAGGGCAGAAACCATCATCTACCCCTGTCTGTGCCCAAGACAGGCCGCGAACCAACGTCTCAGGCTCCGAAGACCGCGGCCAGCTCCTCGGGGACAGCCGACTCGAGCTGTCCGTAGGTGCACGACCGGGGCTCGCGCTCGGGCCGCCAGCGAACGAAGGAGGTGGCGTGCCGGAAGCGGTCGCCCTGCAGGTGGTCGAACGCCACCTCGGCCACCAGCTCCGGACGCAGGGGCTGCCACTCCATGTTGCGGCCGGCGTTCCAGCGGCTCTGCCCGCCTGGCATGCGCCCCCCTTTCTCCGCCGCCTGGGCCTCGGCCTCGGCCCACGCGGCCCACGGATGGCCGTCGAGCGCGTCAGTCCGGTACGGGGCCAGCTCCTCCATCAGCTCCTTGCGCCGCACGACGCTGAACGACGAGGCCACGCCGACGTGGTGCAGCGTGCCCTCGTCGTCGTAGAGGCCGAGGAGCAGCGAGCCGACCCCTGCGCCGTCCTTGTGGATGCGGAACCCGCCGACCACACAGTCCGCGGTCCGCGCGTGCTTCACCTTCCACATCACCCGCTCGTCCTCCCGGTACGGCAGCGACAGCGGCTTGGCCACCACCCCGTCGAGCCCGGCGCCTTCGAAGCGGTTGAACCACTCGGTGGCGACGCCGGCGTCGCCGGTGGCGGGCGTGAGGTGGACGGGCGGTCGGGCCGTCGCCAGGGCCTGCTCGAGGGCGGCTCGCCGCTCGGCGAACGGGCGGGCCCGCAGGTCGTCGTCGCCGAGGGCCAGGAGGTCGAAGGCGACGAACGCGGCGGGCGTGGTCTCGGCCAGCATCTTGATGCGGGATGCCGCGGGATGGATGCGCTGCAGCAGCGCCTCGAAGTCCAGCCCGTTCTTTCCGGCGATCACGATCTCCCCGTCGACCACGCAGCGTCCCGGCAGGTTCGCTCTGAGCGCCGGGGGCAGCTCGGGGAAGTACCGGGTGAGCGGCTTCTCGTTGCGGCTGCCCAGCTCCACCTCGTCGCCGTCGCGGAAGACGATGCAGCGGAACCCGTCCCACTTGGGCTCGTAGAGCATCCCCTCGGGGGCCGGCATGTCCCGGGCCAGCTTGGCCAGCATGGGCTTCACGGGGGGCATCACCGGCAGTTGCATGCGAGTCATGATCGCGCTGCGCGCGTGCAGGGGTAGCGTCGCCGGAGCCGATGTCGACCCCTCGCGCCACCTATCGCGTCCAGCTTCACGGCGGGTTCACCTTCGACGACGCCGCCGCCGTCGTCGACTACCTCGCCGACCTCGGCGTCACCCACCTCTACTGCTCGCCCTTCCTCCAGGCCGCGCCCGGCAGCACCCACGGCTACGACGTGGTCGACCACCACCGGCTCAACGTCGAGCTCGGTGGCGACGAGGCCTACGAGCGGCTGTGCCAGGCGCTCGCGGCCCGGGGCATGAGCCAGCTGGTCGACATCGTGCCCAACCACATGGCCATCAGCGGGCGGGAGAACACCTGGTGGTGGGACGTCCTCGAGAACGGCAGGTCGAGCCGCTACGCGTCCTACTTCGACATCGACTGGGATCCGCCCGAGGAGCGGCTGCGGCTCCGGGTGCTGATGCCCGTGCTCGGTGACCACGTCGGCCGCTGCATCGACCGGGGCGAGATCACACTTGTCCGCGACCGGGGCTCGTTCGAGTTCCGTTACTTCGACCACGCCGCCCCGGTCTCACCCCGCACCCTCGACGAGCTGCTGGGCGCGGTGGCGGCGGGGGTCAAGTCAGACCACCTGGCCAGCATCGCCACCGCCCTCGGCCGCCTGCCGCCCTCGGACGCCAACGACCGGGAGAGCGTGGAAGAGCGCCACCGGGACAAGGAGGTGCTGCGGGGGAACCTGGCCGAGCTGCTCGAAGAGCAACCCGACGTGGCCGCCGCCGTCGACGAGGCCGTGGCCGCCCTCAACGCCGACGGCGACGCCATGGACGCCCTCCTCGAACGCCAGAACTACCGGCTCGCCTACTGGAAGGTGGCCGGTCAGGAGCTCGACTACCGGCGCTTCTTCGACATCGCCACGCTGATCGCCCTGCGCAGCGAGAACCTGTTCGTCTTCGCCGACACCCACGAAACGATGATCGAGCTCGTGCGTGAGGGCAAGGTCGACGGGCTGCGCGTCGACCATGTCGACGGCCTCCGTCACCCGGCCGGGTACCTACAGCTCCTGCGCCACGCCACGCCGCCGGGCACCTACATCGTGGTGGAGAAGATCCTGGAGGCAGACGAGAGCCTTCCGTCGGGCTGGGCGGTGGAGGGCACCTCGGGCTACGACTTCGCCGCCGGGGTGAACGGCCTGTTCGTCGACCCGGCGGGCGAGGGCCCGCTCGACGAGGCGTACGCCGGCGTGGTCGAGGAGCCCGGGACGTACGAGTCCCTCGTGCACCGCAACAAGCACCTGGTGATGCGGGAGGTCCTCGCCGCTGACGTCAGCCGGCTGACCAACCTGCTGGTGGCCGTGTGCGAACGGCACCGTTGCTACCGCGACTACACCCGCCAGGACCTCTCCCGCGCCCTTCGAGAGGTGCTCGCCGGCCTCGACGTCTACCGGACCTACGTCCGTCCCGGCGGGGCCGAGCCGTCGACCGACGACGTGGCCCGGGTGGAGGCCGCGGTGGCGCGGGCCAAGGAGAGTCGCCCCGAGGTGGACGAGGACCTCTTCACCTTCCTCGGCCGGATACTCCTCATGCGCGTCCCGGGCGAGAACGAGGACGATCTCGCGCTCCGGTTCCAGCAGCTGAGCGGTGCGGTGATGGCCAAGGGCGTGGAGGACACGACCTTCTACCAGTACAACCGGCTGGTGTCCCTCAACGAGGTGGGGGGCGATCCGGGCCGCTTCGGGACACCGGTCGATGCCTTCCACGCCCACAACGCGAGAGTGGCCACCGAGTGGCCGGCGACACTGCTGGCCACGTCGACCCACGACACCAAGCGCAGCGAGGACGTCCGGGCCCGGATCAGCCTCCTGTCGGAGATCCCCGAGGAGTGGGGCGCAGCCGTGGCCCGCTGGACGGGGATGAACGGCCGCCACCGGCGCAACGGCATGCCGGACCGCAACGCCGAGTACCTGCTCTACCAGGTGCTGGCGGGCGCCTATCCCCTAGGCGTCGACCGGGCGGTGGCCTTCATGGAGAAGGCGTCGCGCGAGGCCAAGGAGCACACGTCGTGGGTCGACCCCGACCCTGAGTACGACGAGGCCCTCGCCGCGTTCGTGCGGGACGTCCTGGCCGACGACGAGTTCGGCTCCGACCTTGCCGCCTTCACCGATCCGCTGGTGGCCGCCGGTCGCCGCACGTCGCTGGCCCAGACCCTGTTGAAGCTCACCTCCCCCGGCGTCCCCGACATCTACCAGGGCACCGAGCTGTGGGACCTGAGCCTGGTCGACCCCGACAACCGCAGGCCGGTCGACTACGACGCCCGCCGCCGGCTCCTCGAGAAGGTCAGGACGGCATCGGCGGTCGAGGTCCAGGACTGGGACGACGAGGGCGCGTCCAAGCTGTGGCTGACCCATCGGGCCCTCGACGTCCGGCGCCGCCTCGAGGGCTGCTTCGTCGGAGGCCGGTACGAGCCACTGACGGCCCGCGGCGGGCGGGCCGCGCACACGGTGGCCTTCGTGCGGTCGGAGCCGAGCTCCGCGCGCGCCGTGGCGGTGGTCGTGCCGCGGCTGGTCATGGGGCTCCGTGACGGCTGGGGCGACACCACCGTCGATCTGCCCCCCGGCCGGTGGGTCGACGAGCTCGGCGGTTCGACGGCCGACGGCGGCCCGGTCTCGCTCGGCGCGCTGCTCGGCGGTTTCCCCGTGGCCCTATTGGTGAGGAACTGACGATGACCTTCTTCCGGGTGTGGGCGCCGCGCGCCCGTCGTGTCGACCTTGTCCTTCGGCGCGACGAGCGGCACGCCCTCGACGGGCCCGACGAGATGGGCTGGTTCTCCGGCAACGTGGAGGGCGCCGGCCCCGGTGACGACTACGCCTACTCCCTCGACGGAGGCGAGCCCCGGCCCGACCCCCGGTCGCCGTGGCAGCCCGACGGGGTGCACGGCCCGTCGCGGCTGGTGGACCATTCCTCGTTCACGTGGTCGGACGGCGCCTGGCGGGGTGGCGTCGCCCTGGCCGATGCCGTGGTCTACGAGCTGCACGTCGACACGTTCTCGCCGGAGGCGACCTACGACGGCGTCATCTCCCGGCTGGACCACCTGGTGGACCTCGGCGTGACAACCGTCGAGCTGCTGCCGGTGGTCGAGTACCCGGGCCGGTGGGGATGGGGCTACGACGGGGTGGACCTTTACGCGCCGAAGTCGGGCGACGGCGGCCCCGAAGGGCTCAAGCGCCTGGTCGACGCCTGCCACGGCCGGGGACTGTCGGTGATCATCGACGTCGTCTACAACCACCTCGGCCCCTCCGGGAACTACCTGGGGCTGTACGGGCCCTACTTCACCGACCGGTACGGCACGCCCTGGGGAGAGGCGGTGAACCTCGACGGCCCGGACAGCGACCCGGTGCGGGAGTTCGTCGTCGACAACGCCCTCATGTGGCTGCGGGACTACCACGCCGACGGCCTTCGCCTGGACGCGGTCCATGCCATCGTCGACACCTCGGCCACCCACATCCTGGAGGAGCTGGCCGGCCGGGTCGACGAGCTCGAGGCGGAGTTGGGCCTGCCGAAGTTCCTCATCGCCGAGAGCGATCTCAACGACCCCCGGATCGTCGCCGACCGGGAGGTGGGCGGCTACGGCATGGACGCCCAGTGGAGCGACGACTTCCACCACGCCCTCCACGCCCACCTCACCGGCGAGCGGGCCGGCTACTACGCGGACTTCGGGTCCGTGGGCCAGCTGGCCAAGTCGCTGCGCCAGGCCTTCGTCTACGACGGCTCGTACTCGCCGCATCGCCGCCGCCGCCACGGGCGCACGCCCGCCGGCATCCCGCCGACCCGCTTCCTGGGCTATCTCCAGAACCACGACCAGATCGGCAACCGGGCCCACGGCGAGCGCAGCTCGGCGCTTCTCAGCGACGGCCTGCTCAAGGTCGCCGCCGCCATCGTCGTGCTCGGGCCGTCGGTGCCAATGTTGTTCCAGGGCGAGGAGTGGGGGGCGTCGACACCCTTTCTCTACTTCACCGACCACGACGACCCCGAGCTCGGCAAGGCCGTCACCGAGGGCCGGCGGCGGGAGTTCGCATCGTTCGGTTGGGACCCGGCCGACGTCCCCGACCCCCAGGACCCCGAGACCTTCCGCCGGTCGAAGCTCGACTGGGACGAGACGGCCGAGCCCCGGCACGCCGACCTGCTCGACTGGCACAAGCGGCTCATCGCCCTCCGCCGCTCGACTCAGGAGTTGGTCGGTGAGGCGGGTGCCGATGTCCACGTCGACTTCGACGAGGCAGGGCGGTGGGTGGTGCTCGGCCGGGGGCCGGTGACCGTGGCGTGCAACCTGGGCGGGGAGCGGGCGACGATCAGCATCCCGCCTGGTGACGTGGTCCTGTCGTCCGTCGACGAGCCGGTGGTGGGCGACGGGCGGGCCGTCCTCCCCCCGGAGAGCGTGATCGTCGTGCGCACGCCCTGAGGGAAGAACCAGGTCGTTTCAGCCGGCGGCATGGGAGGCGGTCCACTCGAGGAGCCGCTCGGCCGGCCAGGCGTTGACGATCGACTCGGTGCGGACGCCGCACTCGGCCGCGCGCACGCAGCCGTAGGGCTGCCACTCGAGCTGGCCGGGAGCGTGGGCGTCGGTGTCGATCGACACCTTGCACCCGGCGGCCACCACCTGGCGCAAGAGGGGGCGGGGCGGGTCGAGGCGCTCAGGCCGGCAGTTGATCTCCACCGCGGTGTCGGAGGCGGCACAGGCCGCGAAGACGGCCTCGGCGTCGAACGTGGACTGGGGGCGGCCCTTCCCGGTGACCATTCGGCCGGTGCAGTGGCCGAGGATGTCGACGTGGGGGTTCTGGACGGCGGCCACCATCCGGGGGGTCATGGCCGCCGACTCCATGCGCAGCTTCGAGTGGACGCTGGCCACCACCACGTCGAGCCGGCCGAGCAGCTCGTCGGTCTGGTCGAGGGAGCCGTCGTCGAGGATGTCGACCTCGATGCCGGTGAGGATCCGGAAGGGGGCCAGCTCCTCGTTGATGGCCGCCACCAGGTCGAGCTGGGTGCGCAGCCGCTCGGCGGTCAAGCCGTTGGCCACCTTCAGTCGGGGGGAATGGTCGGTGAGGACCACGTACTCGTGGCCCAGGTCGCGGGCGGCCCGGGCCATCTCGTCGATCGGGCTCCCGCCGTCGGACCAGTCGGAGTGGGTGTGGCAGTCGCCGCGGAGGAGGGAGCGGATCTCGGCGCTGCGCCCGGTGAGCACCACCGCCTCTTCGGCGGCCAGGTGGCCGGCCTCCTCCTCGAGCTTGGCCAGGTACGACGGGACCTGGCCGGCCAGCGCCTCGGTGGCCACGGCCTCGGTGGTCTGCCCCACGCCGGGTAGCGCCCGCAGCCGGCCCGTGGCCGCCCGCTGCGCCAGGTCCTCGGGGTCGAGCTTGGCCAGGGTGGCGGCGGCGCCGCGGAACGCCCGCACCCGGTAGGTGGGCGCGCCCGACCGCTCCAGCAGGTAGGCGATGCGCTGCAGGGCCTGAACGGGATCCAGAGCAGGCGAGCGTACTTGGCTCCCGAAAATGAGATCGCACTGCTGAATGTGGTCCGCCTATACTCTGGGCACACACAGGGGGGTCGCCAGGACGGCGGGGAGGCCCGAATATGCAACACGCAAGCATTGCCAGACCGAAGCCATTGATCGTGGCCCATCTGCTGCTGCTCCTGGCCGAGCAGCCCAGGCACGGCTACGAGCTGGCTGCGAGCCTGAAGACCTGGCAGTTCGAGGGTGTCACTCCCTCGATGGTGTACCGCGAGCTGGCCCGGCTGGAGGACGACGGCCTGGTGCAGTCCTTCTGGGCTGCGTCGCAGGCCCGCGGGCCGGCCCGCCACATGTACGAGCTGACACCCGCAGGCCGCCAGGCCCTGGCCGGGTGCGCCGACGACATCGACGGGTTGATCAGCCACCTCACCGGCTTCCTGTCGCGGTTCGCCGGCGCGCACTCCGGGAGCGACGAACCGCCGCCCCCCGCGCCGGAGGAGCCGGAAGGGCCCGGCCAGGTCAAGGCCCGCCGGCGGTTCCGCAAGCCGCGCTAGATGTAGTGCCCCGAAGGATTCCCTGGGCCCGCTCGTGGGAATCTAGGCGCGTGACGCACGTCGTGGTCCTGGCGGACACCCACATCCGGCGTTCGGGCACCCGGAAGCTGCCCGACGCGGCCTACGCCCACCTCGAGCGGGCCGATGTAATCCTCCACGCCGGCGACATCCTGGTGGGCGAGGTCCTCGACGAGCTGGGCGGCTTCGCTCCGGTGCATGCCGTCCTCGGCAACAACGACGCCGAGCTCGCCGGGGTCCTTCCGGAGACGCAGCTCCTGGCCCTCGACGGGGTGCGGGTCGCCATGATCCACGACAGCGGACCGGCCACGGGCAGGGGGGCGCGGATGCGCCGGCGCTTCCCGGATGCGGATGTCGTCGTTTTCGGGCACAGCCACATCCCGTGGGACGATGCGGGCGTGGACGGCCAGCTTCTCTTCAACCCCGGGTCTCCGACCGAGAGGCGGATGCAGCCGAACCACACGTTGGGAACGCTCGACCTCGACAGCGGCCGGGTGGTCTCCCGCATCCACGTTCTCGGATGAGGCGGGCCCAGCTGGCGCTGGCCGTCGCCGTCGCCGCACTGTTGATCCTGGCCGGAGGCGCCCTCGCCATCCGCACCTCCGCGGCCCCGGGGACCCTGGCCTTCGTCGGCGGCCGCGGGGGGATGGCCGCGGCGCCCAACGCACCGGCCGCCGCGGCCGTGGCCAGCCCGCCGGTCGGTCCGCGCTCCATGCCCTTCTCCGACCCGACCTCGATCGACGCCGCCCTCATGGCCTCCATGGGGTACCGGTTCCCGCCCGGGGCCAACGTCTACGCGGCACGGATCACCAAGGAAGGGGGTGGCCTGGTGTACGAGGACTTCGAGGGTGGGGGCGGCGCCCTGGGCCGGAGCTTCTGGCCCGCGTCCTCGATCAAGGTCCTCGCCGCCGTGGGCGCCCTGGAATACCTCGGCCAGCAGGGCTTCACCGGTGCGGCCACGGTCAGGTTCGGCAACGGCGCTCCCCGCACCATCCGGTCGATCTACGACGGCGCCATCCGCATCAGCGACAACGCCGACTACGACGTCCTGGTGGAGATCGCCGGCGTCGACTGGCTGAACAAGGAGTTCCTCACCGCGGCCCGCGGCTTTCCCCGGACGGTCATCCAGCGCTCCTACACGGTGGGTGGGAACCTGCGGAGCACACCGGCCATCACCCTTTCCGAGGGCGACCGCACCGTCACCATCCCGGCCCGCAGTGGCAAGGTCGACACCGACTGCGCCCAGGGGCAGTGCTCCGACCTCTTCGAGATGAGCGAGTCGGTCCGGCGGGTGGTGCTCCACAACGAGATCCCCGAGCGTGAGCGTTTCAAGCTGGCGGCGGCCGACGTCACCGGGCTGACCGCAGCGCTGCTCGGGGCCGAGGGCTGGTTCGAACCGGCAGTCGCGCGGGTGCTGGGGACGGGGGCCCGGATCTACGGCAAGCCCGGGCAGGTGCCGGGGCGGGACTGCCTCGACGTCACGCTGATCGAGGGCCGTGACGGCCGCCGCATCCTGCTCGCCGCCACCGTGCCGGAGCGCGCCGGCGGCTGCCCCGCCCTGGTCACCCTGGCCACCAACGTCCTCACATACCTCACCGGCTAGTCGCCCGGCGGGCTACCGCTAGCCGCTGAGGTCGGCGTGGAGCTTCTCGCTCTCGGGCGTGGGCTCGAGGTCGATCTCGAGGAGCCGGGCCTGGAGGCGCCGGTAGGTGGCGGCTGCGTCGTCCGGCCGGCCCAGCTTGGACTGCAGGCGCATGATGCGCCGGTAGATCTGCTCGGCGTAGGGATCGACCTCCACCGCCCGCTGGAGGGCCTGCCAGGAGCCCCGCGCGTCGCCGGAGGCCCAACGGATGTCGCCCAGCCACACCTGCACGTCGAGCACCCGCTGGCGCAGGTCCTCCCTGGGCGTCTCGGCCCAGGCCCAGTCCGCGCCGGCCAACAGGTCGCCCGCATAGGTCTGGGCCACCCGGTCGTACGCGGCAGCGCGCACGAAGTCGTCGGGGCCGGCCGCCCCGTCGCTCAGGGCCTGCTCCAGCCGCCACAGGTCGACGTCGAACAGCGGCTCGACGCGGTACCGGTCGCCGTCGCGCTCGATCACCTTGAGCTTCTTCTCCCCGGTGGCGTCCCGCAGGCGGCTGCGGAGGTTGCCGAGGGCGGTCCAGAACCACTCGGAGCCCCGCCCGGGGTCGGCCTCCGGCCACAGCGCCTCCACCGCGGCGTCGAGGGTGGTCCCTGCCGGGTGGAGCAGGTAGAAAGCCAGGAGCTCCCGGGCCTTGGCCCGCAGGCCGGCGCGGATCTCGGTGCCACCGACCTCGATCCGGTAGGTGCCGAGCAGCTGCACGGAGACCGATGGCGACTCGGCCATGGTGACCTCGAAGGGCTCGGCTTCCTCGACGACGGCGGTGATCACGTCGTCGTCGGTGCGGGAGCTGGCCAGCACGGACAGCAGCTCGCTCGCCGCCTCGCGGCCCAATGTGTACAGCCGGGCGCCGGCCAGGCGGGTGCCGGGCGGCTCGGGGCTCTCGCCGGCACCGGCTTCGGCGGTCTCTTCCGGGGCAACCTCGGCCACCCGCTCGTTGGCTTCCAGACGGATGGTGGCGGTGCCCTCGGGAGCGGCATCGACCAGGACTGCCATCACCCGCTGGTCCCCGTTCTCCCCGACCACGCGTGGCAGCTCGGCCAGCTCGTCGGGGGAGGCTTCCCGGGCGACGATCAGCACCAGCGGAGCGCCGCCTCCGGGCTGCGCGGCGCGTGCGGCCCGGTTCCGGGCCAGCTGCAGGGCGGTGGAGAGGTCCCGCGGTTGGCTGAGACCCGGGACCACCTGGGCGGGTGGGAGCAGGTCGCCCACGACGAGGGCCTCGCCCTCGCCGCCGGCCCGGGTCAGGAAGGAGGTGACGAGGTAGCGGGCCGCGTCGGCCGCCGCCGGCCCCGAGAGGGCCAGGACGCCCGTCTCCGCCAGGTCGAGGGTGATCTCCTCTGCGTCACGGAAGCCGATGGCCACCGTGGAGGGGCTCGCCCCCGGGGTGGCTTTGCCGTTGCCGTTGGCGGCCGGGCCGGGCGGCCGCAGCGCAGCCAGGTCGGCGCGGGCCCGGGCGTAGCGATCGATGCGGCGGGTGACGTGGGTGGCGAAGGGGTCGCGACGGTGCAGCCCCGGCGAGGGTGAGTTGGCCCGGCGCCGGCGGCGGCGGCGAAGGCCGGCCCGCGTGAGGGCGTCGCTGATGCCGAGGGCCAGCGACGGGCCCACCAGCAGGCCGGGAAGGGTGCACGCCAGTGGATCCTCGCCCACGCCGCCGTCGGCCGCAGCCACCGGCGCCGGCCGGGCGGCCGGCGGGGCGCCGAACGCCGGGGCGGCCACCTCGTCGGTGGGCTCGTCGGCCAGAGCGCCTTCGACGCCCGCCTCGGCGACCGGCTCCGGCTGCGGCTCGGACGCGAAGCCGTTGGCCTCGGGCGCCGTCTGGGTGACCACCGGGCCGGGAAGCACCGGTGCGGCGGCCGGCACGAATCCGGCGATGGCCTCGCGCACCGCCGCCTCGACCAGCCGGGGCAGCTCGGCGTGCAGGCCGTCTCGCACGGCGCGCAGCTGCGACGCCTCCTCGCGCAGGCCGGCGGTGATGGCCTCGACGTCGCGGAGCGCGGCCCGCAGCTCGGGCTGCACCGCCTCGGCGACGACCTTCGGAAGCCGCTCGCTGACGTCGCGCTCGATCTCCCTGAGCCGGGCGGACTCGCGCCGCAGCTCGGCCCCGTCCTCCTGCAGGCCGCCCGCGTCCCGCCGCATGCGCGACGCCTCGGTGCGAAGCTGGGTGGCCGATCCCTCGAGCTCGGCGAGGGCGCTGTTCATGTCCACCGTCCGATTGGCCGCCATGTCGGAGACCAGCGCCTGCTGGTGGGCCAGGCTGCTGGCCATGGCGTGGAGCTGGGACTTCACCCCGTCGAACTCGGCCCGCATCCAATGGAGCACCCGGGCACCGTTCTCCCTGGAGAGCACCCCGCCCTCCCCGGACGCGGCCACGGCAGGAGCGGCGGCCGGCCCAGGGGCGGCGACCGACTGTCCTTGCCGAACAGCGTCGCTCGGAGGCCGGCTCGGTGCCTGACCTCCGCTCGGGCCCTGCTTCCCGCTCGAAGGGCCGCTCGGGCCGTGCCCCCCGCTCGAAGGGCCGCTCGGGCCCTGCCTCCCGCTCGAAGGGCCGCTCGGGCCCGGGCCGGCATTGGTCACCGGACCATTCTGGCCCCACGCCGTGCCGGCCACTGGACGGCTCGGCCCAGGGGCGGGGGCCGCGACGGGCACGGACCGGGCGAAGACCTCGGGGCAGCCGGAGAACTTGCCGGTGCAGACGGTGTCGCACACCAGGCACGTGCACGCCGACGCACCAGCCTTCATCGGATGGTTGCAGCCGCTCGTGATCTGGCAGCCGAACTCGTGGCACCAACCCATCGGCCGCCCATGCTAGGTGCAGAGGGGGCTACCTTCCGGGACAGTGCCTTCACCCCTGGACCGCCGCCTCCCACTGGCGGTGCTCCCGAGCCCTCTGGAGCGCGTCGACCGGCTGGGCGCCGCGCTCGGGATGGAGCCCGGCGCCCTGTGGGTCAAGCGTGACGACCTCACCGGGCTCGGCGGTGGCGGCAACAAGGCCCGCAAGCTCGAGTACCTGTGCGCGGACGCCGTGGCGCAGGGCGCCGACATCTTGGTCACCGGCGGCGGGCCGCAGAGCAACCACGTGCGCATGACGGCCGCGGCCGCCAACCGGCTCGGCCTCGGATGCGCGGTGGTCATGGCCGGCCCCCGGCCCACCACGTCGACGGGAAACGTCCTGCTGGTCGAGCTGTTCGATCCCACCGTCACCTGGCTTGGCGTCAACGAGGGGCCGATGGACTACTACGCCATCGAGGCGGCCATCGACGAGACCGCCGATCGACTGGCGGCGGAAGGCCGTCGCCCCTACCGGATGCCGATCGGAGGAGCCAGCGCCGTGGGCGCCCTCGGCTACGTGCGGGCCGCGGCCGAGCTCCGCGAGCAAGTCGCGGGCCCCATGGGTGGGGTCGACGTCGTGGTGGTGGCCGGCGGCTCGGGAGGAACCCACGCGGGACTGGCCGCCGGGCTCGGGGACCTGGGCATGGTCCTGGGGGTCGACGTGGGGGCCCGGGGCGACCTCGACACCCAGGTGCCGGCCAAGGCGGCCCAGGCCGCGGCCCTCGCCGGCCTCCCGGCGCCCGTCGGTCGCGTGCGGGTGGACCACCACCGCGTCGGGGCCGGGTATGGGGCCGCCACCGAGGAGTGCCGGCGGGCCGTGCTGCTGGCCGCCCGATCGGAGGGCATGATCCTGGACCCCGTGTACACGGGCAAGGCCATGGCCGGCCTGATCGGTGCCCGGCGCGACGGTTCCATAGGCCCGGCGTCCAGGACCGTGTTCCTGCACACCGGAGGCATGCCGGCCCTGTTCGCCGGCGCCTACGCGGCGTGGGGGCGGGACGCTGACGGTGGTGGCGACGCGCTCCTGTCAGACTGACGACGATGCTGACGGCTTACTCGGATGATCGGCCTTCACCGGTCGTGGGTGCTCTCGGCGCAATCACCCTCCTGACCCTGCTCGCCGGACTGGTCCTGGCGTTCCAGCGCTCGGGGGAGTCCGAGCTCCCCACTGCTTCCGGGGTGGGCCCGGGCCGGATCGTCTTTGCCAGCGACCGCGAGGACGACCTCGACATCTATGCCATGAACGCCGACGGCTCGGGGCGGGTGCAGCTCACGGACAGCCGCTCGGTGGACTCCTACCCGTCGTGGTCGCCCGACGGCTCGAAGATCGTCTTCGAGTCCGACCGTGACGGCAACCCGGAGATCTACGTGATGAACGCCGACGGCAGCAACCAGGTCCGGCTCACCGACAACCCAGCCGCCGACGTGCTGGCCAAATGGTCCCCGAACGGGTCCAAGATCACCTTCAGCAGCTCGCGGGACCGCAACTTCGAGATCTACGCCATGGACCCGGACGGCAAGAACCAGACCCGGCTGACCCGCGACGGCGCCACCGACATCTCCTCGGCCTACTCGGCCGACGGCAGCAAGATCGTGTTCCAGAGCCTTCGGGGGGAGAACGGCGACATCTGGGCCATGAACGCCGACGGCGGGAACCCCGTGCGGCTCACAGAGGACCCCGCGTTCGACGAGCTCCCCGTGTGGTCCCCCGACGGGTCCAAGATCGCCTTCCAGCGGACCCGGACCGACGCCGACGGCTACGACATCTGGGTCGTGAACGCCGACGGCAGCGGCGAGCGTCAGGTCACCCGGACCAAGGCGGAGGCCGTCGCCCCCTCCTGGTCGCCCGACGGGACCAAGCTGGCTTTCCACAGCAACCGTGGTGGCGGGGCCAAGATCCTGGTCATCAACCTGGACGGCACCGGCCTGGCCCAGATCACGGGCGGCTCGGGGTACGGGAGCTACGTGCCCGACTGGCAGCGTGACCCGTCGGTCCTCCCGCCGACCACCACCACGGTGGCCCCCACGACCACCACCACCCGCCGGCCCACCACGCCGCCCACCCGCCGGCCGCCCACCACCCGCCGCCGCTGATTTCACATGGCGGCTCTCCGCCGACGGAGCCCTTTTTCCCTTTCGGGGCGCGTCGCCGTAGTCTCGGTGCGCGATGACCGAGGCACTTCCAGTCACCGGCTCCGACGTCCCGGCGGTCACGGTGCCGGGTCGAGGCCGGCTGGCGGCCTACGTCGCCCTCACCAAGCCCCGGATCATCGAGCTGCTGCTGGTGACCACCGTCCCGGCCATGATCGTCGCCCAGCAGGGAATGCCCCCGGCATGGCTGGTCCTGGCCACCCTGGTCGGCGGCACGCTCGCCGCGGCCGGCGCCAACGCCACCAACATGGTGATCGACCGCGACATCGACAAGCTGATGCGCCGCACCAGCAAGCGGCCGCTGGTGACGGGCGAGATCACCCCCCGCAACGCCCTCATCTTCGCCATCGCCCTCGAAGTGGCCGCCGCCGCCTGGCTGACCCTGGTGGTCAACCCCCTCAGCGCGGCTCTGGCCCTGGCCGCCATGCTGTTCTACGTCTTCGTCTACACGATCTGGCTGAAGCGGACGTCGACCCAGAACATCGTCATCGGAGGAGCAGCGGGGGCGGTGCCCGCACTGGTCGGATGGGCGGCGGTGACCAACGAGCTGGCCGTCGCCCCGTTCGTGATGTTCGCCATCATCTTCGTCTGGACACCCCCGCACTTCTGGGCCCTGGCCATCCGCTACCGGGCCGACTACGCGGCGGCCGACGTGCCGATGCTGCCCGTGGTGGCCAGCTTCGACGACACGGCCAAGCGGATCGTCGCCTACACAGTGGTGCTGTGGGCGGTGAGCCTTGCCTTCTGGCCCCTCGGCTCCATGGGCGCCATCTACCTGGCCGCGGCCATGGCCCTGGGCGGCACGTTCACCTGGAAGGCGGTCCAGCTGGCCCGCAGCCGCCGGCCGGAGCTGGCCATGCGCCTGTTCAAGTTCTCCATCACCTACATCACCCTCCTGTTCGGGGCGATGGCAGCTGATCAGCTGCTTCTTCGCTGAGTCGCGTCTCGCGCTCCTCCTGGCGGGCCCAGCCCGCGGCCATGACGAGGACGGCGGCGAGCAGGACCAGGTCCCCGGCCACCCACATGATCCCGCCGCCCAGGCGCTGGTCGGCGAGCGCGTCGGGGCCGCTCCCGTAGTGCGGGTACAGGACCCGGCTGGTCGAGAAGATGGCAAGGGCCACGAAGGTGTTCTGGGGCATGGCCACCACCAGGTAGAGCAGCCGCAGCGGGTAGGACATGGTGGCGGCCGGCCCCACCACCTGGGCCCAGAACAGGAAGCCGCTGCCCAGCAGCACGGCGTGCTCGAACATGTGGACGGGCAGGCTCTCGGTGGCGGCCTGGAACAGGGGGGTGAAGTGGACCAGCCAGCCGGTGGCGGCGAACAGCAGCCACGCCACCAGGGGGTTCACGCGGGGCACCTTCACCCTGGCGAACCACGCGCTGCCGAGGCCGGCGGCCAGGAGCGGCGCGGCCACCATGGTCATCACCACGTGCTGCACCATGTGGGCGGCCAACGTGGCATCGGCCCGGGTGTCGACCGGCGGGCTCAGGGCGACGGCCACCGTGGCCAGGCCGGCGATCAGGCACCAGCGAGCCCACGGCTGCTCATCGCTCGACGTACGTGCTGGGGAGGGCGCACAGGCACGCTACCCCGGCCTGCGGCACTCTCGACTCGAAGGGTCGGGGGCGGTCTGTATAAAGTCCGGCGACGATGGCAATGACCGACACCGAGGTCGAGCAGGGCGGACAGCCCGAGGCCACGAGCCTCCCGCAGTCCGACGCCGCCCTACCCGACGCCTGGCCCAAGGGCACCGATCACAAGTACATCGGGTCGCTCTTCGTCGCCGCCGCCCTGTTGTTCCTGGTGGCCGGAGTGGTCCTTTCGATCGTCATGCGGGCCCAGCTGGCGACCCCCGACGCCGACATCGTGGGGGACCGCACCTATCGCCAGCTGTTCACCATGCACGGCGTCTTCTCGGTCTTCCTCTTCCTGCTCCCGGTCTGGCTGGGCCTGGGGTCGGCCATCGTGCCGCTGCAGATCGGGGCCGCCCGGCTGGCGTTCCCCCGGCTGCACGCCATGTCCTTCTGGCTGTTCCTCGCCGGCGCCGCCATGGTCACCGCCGCCCCGGTCGCCTCCGACGTCTTCCACGGCTGGGCCCTGAGCGACCCGATCCCCGTGAGGCTCGGGCTCCCCGGCCGGGGGCCGGACCTCCTCCTCCTGGGCCTGGTGGTGGTCTGTATGGCCGCGGTGCTGGTGGTCATCAACATCGTGGTGACGATCCTGCAGCTCCGGGCGCCGGGCATGACGCTGCGCCGGGTGCCGGTGTTCAGCTGGTCGATCATGGTCTCGGGCGCGGTGCTGCTCCTGGCCCTGCCGGTGCTCATCGGGGCCTTCGCCCTGCTCTTCGTCGACCGGCACTACGGCGCCTCCCTCTTCAGCGGGTTCACCGGCAGCCGGGGCGGCAACCCCCTCATCTGGCCCCGCCTGTTCTGGTTCGGGGCCTACCCGGTGCTGTGGGCGCTGGTCATCCCCGCCCTGGGCGCGGTCAGCGAGATCGTCGCCACGTTCGCCGGACGGCCGCTGTTCAGCCGGGACCGGGCTTCCGCCGCCTTGGTCGGCGTCGGGGTGCTCAGCTTCGCCGGATGGGGCAGCGAGGTGACCAACCTGTCCCGGCCCCGCCCCCTCTTCATCCTCGGCGCCCTGGCCGTGCTGGCCCCGGTTGCCCTGCTGATCCTCAACTGGCTGGCCACCCTGCGCCTGGCCGGCAAGGAGGGCGACCGTGACGCCCTCCGCCGGGGCTTCGGCTCCACCCCGATGCTCTGGGCGCTGGGCATGTTGCCGGTCCTGGCCCTGGGCCTGGCCGCGTCGGTGGTCTCCGCGCTCGACGCCGGCCGCGATGCCCACGAGAACTACTGGCAGGTGGGCCAGCAGCACGCCCTGTTCTTCGGCGCCGCGACGATCGGCGCGGTCGCCGCCCTGAGCTTCTGGGGCCCCAAGCTGTGGGGCCGCCGCCTGTCCGACGCCCTGGGCAAGCTGGAGATCCTCGCGGTGGTGGGCGGAACGCTCCTGACCGTGCTCGGCATGCTGCTCCTCGGCGTTCAGGACATGCTCGTGCACACCTCCACCTTCGACTCCGGCGACGAATGGGAGATCGGGAACCTCGTGGTCTCCGCCGGGGCGGCCATCGTCGGCCTGGGGCTGATCGTGCTCCTGCTGGATCTTCTCGGCAGCGTCGTCGCCGGCCGCGGCAAGGCATCCGGGGCCGACCCGTGGGGCGGACAGACCCTGGAGTGGGCGACGCCTTCGCCTCCGCCCCGCCACAACTTCGACGCCCTTCCCGAGATCCGCTCCGGAGCGCCGCTGCTCGACCTGCAGGTCGGACAGTCCCGCTCGCGCCAGTCCGAATCGGACCTCGCGTCCGACGGAGGGACCGCCTGATGTCACTCGTCGCCGTCTCGGCAACCGACAACCTTCCTGTTCCCGCATCCGGCGACGCGCCGGTCGTCCTGCCGACGGGCGCGCCGCTGCCCGGGCCGGTCCCGGGCCGCCCACGTCGGGGGACCTCCACCATCGGCACGCTGCTGCTGGTGACGGCCGACGCCATGGTGCTCGGTGCGGTGGTCGCCGTCTATCTCGCCATCAAGGAGGGGTCCACCACCTGGCCCCCCTCCGACGTGCAGGTCGGCACCTACATCCCGACGATGATCACCCTCACCGCGCTCATGTCGGGCTTCTCCGTCCAGTGGGGCATCTTCGCCGCCCGCCGCAACGACGGCCGCAACGCGGCGATGGCGCTGATCCTCACGCTGTTCCTCGGCTTGTCCATGGCCAACCTGGAATGGCTGTCGTTCGTCCGGAGCGGGTTCGGCTTCAACGACCACACCTACGGGACGCTCTACGACATCCTGATCGGCTACCACCTGCTCCACCTGCTGGCGGCCATCGTCGTGGTGCTGGTGCTGGCGTTCCGCACCATGGCCGGCCACTTCTCCACCGACCGCCACGACGCCCTGCGGGCGGGAGCGGTCTACTGGCAGTACACCAACGTCGTGTGGTTCATCGTGGTCACGGTCCTGTTCATCCTCAGCCGGCACGGGTAGGGCGCCATGTTCACTCCCACCTCCAAGCTCTTCCTGCCCGTGGCCGGTGTCGCCCTGTTCCTGGCCGCGCTCTACAAGATCCTCAGCGGCGACCTGCTGGGCTCCGTGCTCTTCCTGATGGTCGGGGCGGTGGCGTTCGTCCTCGGGGTGATGCTCTCGACGGTGCGTGAGAACGAGCTCGCCCCCGTGGTGGCAGCCGACGCGCCGCCGCCCAGCGTGCGCCCGGTCGCCGTCGCCCCGCTTCCCGGCGGTGGCGGCTGGCCCGTGGTGGCCGGGCTGGCGGTGGCGCTGGTCATGCTGGGACTGATCTGGCACCCCCTCTTCACCTGGGCCGGCGTGCTCGTGGCCATGGCCGCCGGTGCCGGCTGGTTGGCCCGGGCCGCCTCCGAGACCACCGGGCGCGAGATCAGCCTGCTGCCCCTCGGCCTGCCGGTGCTCGGCCTCACCGCCATCGCCAGCGTCATGTACTTCCTGTCTCGGATCCTGCTGGCGGTGTCGGAGACGGCATCGTGGGTGATCGCCCTGGCCGTGGGCGTCGTCCTGCTGGGCGCCGCGTCCGTCGCCGCGGTGAGGCCGAGCATCTCGGGCCGGGCCCTGGCGTCGATCCTGGCCATGGGCACCGTCCTGATGGTGGGAGGCGGCGTGTATGCCGCCGCTGTCGGCGAACGCCACATCGAGGTGCACGCCGAGGAGCACGGCGGTGAGGCGGCGCTGGTCCAGGTCAAGGCGGAGGCGATCGCGTTCAAGCCGGACACGATCACCCTCAAGGCCGACGAAGAGGTCGAGATCCGGCTCGACAACAACGACCGCGACACCGAGCACAACATCACCATCCTCGGCCAGGACCCGTCGAAGCCCATCTTCCGCGGTCAGCTGGTGAGCGGCGTGGCGACGGCCACCTACAAGTTCCACGCGCCGCCGGCCGGTGAGTACAAGTTCCAGTGCGACATTCACCCGGCCCAGATGAAGGGCACGGTCAAGGTCGGCTAGCCCTGGCAGGCGCGGCACCGGCCCGTCACCGCGAAGTGGCGGGGTCGCAGGGTGAACCCGAAGTCCGTCTGCAGCCTGCCGCGTAGCTCGGCGAACAGCTCCTCGGGGACCTCCACCACCGTCCCGCAGCTGTCGCAGACCAGGTGGTGGTGGGCATCGCTGGCCAGGTGGTAGACGGCGGGGCCGTGGCCCAGGTGAACGTGGTCGACCACATTCAGCCGCTCCAGCTCGTCGAGGAAGCGGTACACGGTCGACTCGTGGACGTCGGGCTGGGTGGCCTGGACCCGGGCGGTGAGCGCCTCGGCCGTGACGTGGCCGCCGATGCCGAGGAAGGTCTCCAGGATGGCCCGCCGGCCCGTTGTGACCCTGCCGCCCCGGGCCCGCAGCATGCTCAGGATGGGCTCAGCCTGCTCCCGGACCAGCATGGCCGGAGTGTAGTCACCGAAGCCTAAAGCGAGCTGCTTGCGATAGCGTGCTGCACGTGGGAGTGGGACAACGGTGCGCCGTCATCGCGTCTGCCCTCCCGCTCGCCCTCCTGGGTGCGGCGTGCGGTTCGGGGGCCGGCGCAGACCCTGACGACCCGACCAAGCTCAACATCGTCACCACCGTCTCACCGCTCACGAGCATCGTCTCGAGCGTCGTCGGCGAGCGGGCCGAGGTGCGCGGGCTGGTCCCTGAGGGGGCGAACTCGCACACCTTCGAGCCCCCGCCCAGCGCGGCCCGGACGCTGGCCCGGGCCGACGTGGTCTTCGTCAACGGCCTGAAGCTGGAAGACCCGACCCGGGAGCTGGCGGCCGGCAACCTCAAGGCCGGCGCCGAGGTGGTGGAGCTGGGCGACCGGACCATCGGGCCCGACGAGTACATCTACGACTTCTCGTTCCCCCGGGAGGACGGCAAGCCCAACCCCCACCTGTGGACCAACCCGCCCTACGCCAAGGACTACGCCCGGATCGTGCGCGACACCGTCGTCCGCCGCGATCCCCCCAACGCCGGTGAGTACACGGCGAACTACGAGCGGTTCGCCGCCAAGGTCGACGAGCTCGACGGGGCGATGAAGGCCGCCTCGGCCACCGTCCCCCGCAGGGAGCTGCTGACCTACCACGACGCCTACGCCTACTTCGCCCGCCAGTACGGCTGGAAGGTGATCGGCGCGGTGCAGGTGTCGAGCTTCGAGGAGCCCACCCCTCGCGAGGTGGCCGGCCTGATCCAGCAGGTCCGCCAGGTCGGCGTGCCGGCGATCTTCGGGTCCGAGGTCTTCCCCAGCAAGGTTCTGGCCCAGATCGGCACCGAGGCGGGTGTCCGCTACGTAGACACCTTGCGTGACGACGACCTTCCGGGCCGCCCCGGCGAACCCGAACACTCCTGGCTCGGCCTCATGAAGTTCGACTTCGTGACCATGGTCGAGAGCCTGGGAGGCGACGCGTCGGCCCTGAAGGCGGTCCAGGCGGCCGGCGGCCCCCCCGATCGGGCGGTCTACCCGCAATGAGAGCGGAGCAGGCCGGCCCGGCATGTCGGCCCCGCCGGAGCGCAGCGAAGGCCACTGCCGGCATGCCGTCGAGGGTCGGCCGGCGCAGCGACCAGGACAAGCGATGAGAGCGGAGCAGGCCGGCCCGGCATGTCGGCCCCGCCGGAGCGCAGCGAAGGCCACTGCCGGCATGCCGTCGAGGGTCGGCCGGCGCAGCGACCAGGACAAGCGATGAGAGCGGAGCAGGCCGGCCCGGCATGTCGGCCCCGCCGGAGCGCAGCGAAGGCCACTGCCGGCATGCCGTCGAGGGTCGGCCGGCGCAGCGACCAGGACAAGCGATGAGAGCGGAGCAGGCCGG
>CADCTB010000181.1 GCA_902805665.1 uncultured Acidimicrobiales bacterium | reverse complement strand
GTCGGGGCCGACGACGGACAGGTCAGCGAGGCCCTCAGCCGGGCCGGGGCCGCGGCCGCACGGCGCCAGGCCAGCAGCGGCACTGCCGCCCTACGGGAGGAAGCCCCCCGGGGTCGTGTCATAACGGTGATGGCGCCGAAAGGGGGCGCCGGCAAGACCACGGTGTCCACCAACCTCGCCACCCACCTGGCCCTGGCCGCACCGGGCCGGGCCGTCATCGTCGACCTCGACCTGCAGTTCGGCGACGTGGCCAGCGCCCTCGGCCTCGGCCCGCAGTCCACCGTCGCCGACGCCGCCCGCCTGGGCAACCAACTCGACAGCACCTCGCTGAAGGTGTTCCTCGAGCCTCACCCCTCGGGCCTGTACACCCTGGCCGGTCCCCATTTCCCGGCCGAGGCCGAGGAGGTTTCCGCCTCGACGGTGGGCCACATCATCGACATCCTGGCCGCCGAGTTCGACTACATCGTCATCGACACCGGCGCCGGGCTCGATGAGTACGCGCTGGCCGCGGCCGAGCGCTCCGACGATCTCGTCCTGGTGTGCGTCACCGACGTACCGAGCGTGCGGGGCCTGCGCAAGGCCCTCGACGCCATCGACCTGCTGGGCATGACCAAGCCTCGCCGGCACCTGGTGCTCAACCGGTCCGACGACAAGGTCGGCCTGTCGCCCGGCGACGTGGAAGCCACCATCGGCGTCCCCGTCGAGGCCTCGGTGCCAACGTCACGTTCCATCCAGATCTCGATCAACCAGGGCGCTCCGGTGGTGAGCTCGGACCCGCGATCGCCCGCCGGCCGGGCCCTCGCCGGTCTCGCCACCCGCTTCGTCAACGAGGCGCCTCAGGCGGCTGCACGCGGCCGGCGCTTCTCCCGAAAGGACGGCACGTGAAGCTCAACCAACGCCTGAAGCAGGTTGGGGTCGTCCCTGCCACCGAGCCCGTGCCGCCCGAGCGGTCGCCTCTCAAGCCCCCGGCGCCTCCGAAGAACGGCACGGCCGGTGACGGGCGGCCGCCCGGAGACCCTCTGGCCGCCATCAAGCTGCGGGCGCAGGAGTCGCTGTTCGCCCGCCTCGGCGGTCGCCTCTTCCGGCCCGACATGACCGAGGAGCAGCTCCACCGGCTGGTCATCGAGGAGCTGGGGTCGGTCCTGCAGGCCGACCGTGCCCCCTTGTCGCCGGCCGAGCGGCAGCGCCTCCTCGACGACATCAGCGAAGACGTCCTCGGCTACGGGCCCCTCGAAGCCTTCCTCGCCGACCCGGAGGTCAGCGAGATCATGGTCACCGGCACCCGGCCCATCTACGTGGAGCGAGCGGGCCGGCTGTACGCGACGAGCAGCCGGTTCGTCTTCGAAGACCACCTCCGCCGCGTGATCGAGCGGATCGTGGGCCAGGTGGGGCGGCGTATCGACGAGTCGTCGCCCATGGTGGACGCCCGCCTGGCCGACGGATCCCGCGTCAACGCCGTGCTGCCCCCCCTTGCCCTCGACGGCCCGACGCTCACCATCCGAAAGTTCTCCAAGGTCCCGCTGACCGTCGCGGACCTGATCCGCCTCAAGACGCTCACCCCGGGGCTGGCCGAGCTGGCGTCGCTGTGCGTGATGGGCCGGCTCAACATCCTGGTCACCGGCGGGACCGGCACGGGGAAGACGACGCTGCTCAACGTGCTGTCGGCGTCGATCCCCGAGAACGAGCGCATCGTCACCATCGAGGACTCCGCCGAGCTGCAGCTGGTCCAGGACCACCTCGTCCGGCTCGAGGGACGGCCCCCGAACATCGAGAGCCGGGGCGAGGTCACCATCCGCGATCTCGTCCGCAACTCGCTGCGCATGCGGCCCGACCGGATCATCGTCGGGGAGGTCCGCGGCGGCGAGGCACTCGACATGCTCCAGGCCATGAACACCGGGCACGAGGGATCCATGTCGACCCTGCACGCCAACACTCCACGGGACGCGGTGTCCCGGCTGGAGACCATGGTGCTGATGGCGGGCATCGAGCTCCCGTCACGGGCCATCCGCGAGCAGATCGCCTCGGCCATCAACCTCATCGTCCACCTCAGCCGGCTCCGCGACGGCACCCGGCGCGTCACCCACCTGACCGAGGTCACCGGGATGGAGTCGGGCGTCATCACCCTGCAGGACATCTTCACCCTCGACCACACCGGTGACATCGGCGAGGACGGGCTCATCCACGCCTCGCTCGTCCCGACAGGGATCCGGCCTGCGTTCGCGGAGAAGCTCAAGGGCGAGGGGCTCCCCATTCCGGCGCGGCTGCTCGGCCCGGCCGACCCCGTACGGGCGCTTCGATCCCGATGACGCGCTCACGGGCTCTGGCCGGCCTGGCCCTGGCCTTGGTCGTGGCGGCTCTCGGCTTGGCGCCGGCAGCGTCGGCGGACGAGGCCCTCACCGTGGTCAACACCGATCTCACCGGCCATCCAGACGTCCGGATGGTCGTGGCCGTCCCGGCCCCGCTGGGCGACCAGGCCCTCACGGCGGACAACTTCAAGGTGGTGGAGGGCGGCGAGAGCCGGGCGGTGCGAGTCGAGGCCCTGCCCGCTGACCAGCTGGAGGTGGCCCTCGTCATCGACACCTCCGGGAGCATGGTGGGGACACCGCTCGCCTCGGCCAAGGTCGCGGCCCAGGCGTTCCTCGCCCAGCTTCCGCCGGCCGTCCCGGTGTCTGTCATCGGGTTCGGCGCCTCGCCCACCGTGGTGAGCCCCCGGTCGGTGAACCGGCCGGCCCAGGTGGCGGCCATTCGCGCCTTGTCCTCAGGCGGCCAGACCGCCATGTACGACGCCCTGCGCATGGCCCTCACCCAGCTTCCCGGCGGAGGCGCCCGCCAGATGGCGGTCCTCCTGACCGACGGTGGCGACACCGCCAGCACGGCCACCCTCGAGGGCACAGCCGACGCCCTGCGGGCCGCCAAGGTGCCGCTGTTCGCAGTCGAGCTGCGCACCGGCGAGAGCAGCCCGTTCGCCCTGGGCACGCTCACCAGCGCC
>CADCTB010000180.1 GCA_902805665.1 uncultured Acidimicrobiales bacterium | reverse complement strand
CGTCGAAGCGGCCGTCGGCCAGCAGCACCCGGCCCGTGTCCATGTCCTGGATGGTGGCGGTGAACCGCTGCCCGGCCTCGTGGCCCTTGTCGACCACGTCGTGGGCCACCAGCCACAGGTCCCGGCCCGCGAAGTCGACCTGGATGATGTCGTGGCCCAGCAGGGCCTTCGTGGCCCGGGCCATGTCCTCTTCGTGCCCGGCCTCGGGCACGACCTCGATCCGCAGGGGTTCCGGCACCTTCCGAAGCTAGCCCAGGCCCCTCGGACCTCTCGGACGCCAGGAGACGATGGCCGCGGGCACCGTCTTGAGCGGCGCTCCGAGCTCGTCGCCCCTCGGCACCAGCCAGTTCTCGAGCAGCTCGCGGAGCTCCTTGCGCACCTCGGCGGTGTCGGGAAGGCAGAGCTGGTCGCGGTAGTCCTTGGCCGCGTCGGCCACGCTCTTGAAGCGGGCCCGCGTGGCCACTTCGACGACCTCTATCTCCGGCGCGAGGCCGAGCTCCCGGAGGACGTCGGCCGCGTCGAGGTACGTGGGCCCCGGCTTGCGGGACCTGCCGTGGAAGTGCCGCCACAGCGGGTCCATGATTGCGTCCGCGGTGTAGGCGCCCAGATAGAGGAACGCCCGTTCGGTGGCCGAGGCGTCGAGCTTGGTGAGGAACCTCGGTGCGTCGGGCACCAGTGTCAGGACGTACGACGAGAAGGCCACGTCGACGCGCGGAACCTCGGTCTCCTCCCACCGCCCCTGGACACACGTGACGTTGGCCAGCCCCAGCGCCCGGGCCTGCTTCCGGCAGATGTCGAGCATCCTGCCGCTCGGGTCGAGGGCCGTGACCGCCGCCACATGCGGAGCGAGGGCGAGGGTGAACCGCCCGGGACCACACCCGACGTCGACCACGGTGCTGCGCCGGCCGGTGGACCGCCGAAGGCGCCGGTAGAAGGGGTCACCCGTGGCGGTGGCCAGGCTCATCCGCGCCGCGAACCGCTTCGCCCTCGTGTCCCAGAACGCCGCCCCGAGCGTGCCTCGACCGGCCTGGAGCCGCTCCATCTCGGCCAGGCGGGCCTGGACGAGCTTGCGCCAGCGGGTGGCGGCCGGACCTTTCATGGCGGCAAGTATGCAGCGGCGCCACACGCGAACAGGCCCGCCGGTGGAGCCGGCGGGCCTGTTCGGAACTTGGGTAAAGCTGGTTGCTACGGGCCGGTGGCCTCCACCGCCGGCCCGCACCGGTCGCCCCCGGCGAGCATGAGGGCTTGGCTGTTGCAGATGGCGACCGCGTGCCGGTCCACCGACACCAGGGTGCCGAGGATGTTGGCCCGGCTCAGGTCCCGCTGGATGCCACCCACGATGGGCAGCGCGGTCTGAGCCCGCATGTTGATGGCGGCGACCCCGCCGGTCCGGACACTGCCTCCGTTGTCGCCGTTGATGTTGCGCACGACAGGCAGGAGTTCGGTCGCTATACCGTTGATGCTGTTCACGGTGCCTCTGATGTCATTGGCATTCCCGTTGATCTGATCAACTTTGCCGTCGATGCTCCGGGCCGTCTCAGTGATCGTGCCGGCCCGGGCCGACAGGTTCTGGGCGGCCACCAGGATGTCCTCGGCCACGCGCCCCGTCTCGTTGAGCTTCTGGGTCTCGTCGAGACGGGAGACGTTGGAACCGGGGCCGACCTCGGTGATGATGACCTTCACCCGATCGTCGATCTGGCTCCCGGCCAGCACCACCCGTGACAGCTGGATGACGGCGTAGAGGGCGAAGGCGATGGTGACCGCCAGGTTGAACCCGACAACGCCGCGCTCACCTTCGAGCCGGTTCTGGCCTTGAAGGCGGAGAGAGGTCACTGTCCCGTCCCGCATCCGCTGATGCCCGTGACCAGGGCCAGGTTGCTCAGGCCTCGGCAGATGGCGGCCGCGTGGGGAACGACGCCGGTGTCGACGACGCGGTTGATGTCCCTTGCGTCGGCCTCCGCCGTGGTCAGGTTGTTGGGCTGGCAGAACTCCCCACAGCTGCCGCCGCCGTTCGCCGAACCCTGGCGAGGCGAGCTGGCACCGTTGACGGCGGCGACGCGCCGGTGGATGTTCTGCACTCCGAGGCGGTCGCCGGGGTCGTTGGCGTCGATGAGGAGCCCGTTGATGCCGTTCACGGAACCGAGCACATTCTGCAGGACCGACGAGATCTCCTTGAGCGAGCTGTCGGTGTTGGTCAGCTTGGAGTTGATCGACGTCAGGGCGGCGATGATCTCGTCCGCCTGGCCCGGGATGGGCTTCAGGGCGGGGTCGATGCCGGCCAGGGCGCCGTTGATGCGGTCCACCTGGTTGGGCAGGGTGACGACGTTGCCGCCGGCGCCCACGACCGCCCGCTGGGCGGTGGCCAGGTTGCCGTTGATGGAGGCCAGGGAGTTGGTGATGACGATCAGGTACCCGACCACCACCAGCACGACCACCGTCAGCAGGATGACCCACACCTTGAGCCAACGGCTCAGGAAGGTGGCCTGGTCATCGCCGGCCCGGCGCCGGGGAGTCGCCCGCATGTCTGCGGACGGGGAGGACATGACTTGAACCATGTGTTGTTCTCTTCCTCCTAGGAGCAGGGGACCGGGCCGGGCACCGATCCGCCACCCGTGAGGGCGCCGTTCTCGATGCAGTCCAGCTCGCGGTCGGCCGCTGAGCAGCCGATGGAGCCACTCGGGGAGCCGGAACCCTTGACCGGCTCGGTATCGTAGTGCCGACCTCGTCGCCGGTCGTCGATGGCGACCTCCGGCTCCAGGTCTCGAGCAGAAGAAGGTGCATCTTGGCGAAGGAACGAGTCGAGCGCGATGAGGAAGACCTCGTCCGGCTCTACCTCACCGACATCGGGCAGTACCCACTGCTCACGAAGGACGATGAGGTGCGCCTCGCCCAGGCCATCGAGGCCGGCAACGAGGCCCGGACGGCGCTCGAGTCGGCAGGACGCGACGTCACCCCCGCCCGCAAGCGCGAGCTCAAGCGCACGGCCCGCCACGGCGAGGACGCCGAGCGCACGTTCGTGCAGTCGAACCTCCGCCTCGTGGTCTCGATCGCCAAGAAGTACCAGGCGTCGGGCCTGCCC
>CADCTB010000179.1 GCA_902805665.1 uncultured Acidimicrobiales bacterium | reverse complement strand
GGGTGTCGACGATGGCCTGCTCGTAGGGGCCGAGGCCACCGAAGGGGTCGGTGGGCGAGGCGTTGAGGGTGGAGGGGGTGTTGATCTGGTAGTTCACGATCTTGCCCTTGTCCATCACCATGTGGTGGGACAGGTAGCCCCGGCCCGCCTCCCAGTAGCCGACCGCCACCCGCTCGTCGCGGGGGATCTTGAACGGGGTGTGGACCCGGGTCTCGCCCCGGCGCCAGTACTCGAAGGCCTTGAGCAGGCAGTTCATGCCGATGGTGGCGGTGAAGGCCATGGAGTAGGCCCGGGCCCGGTTGCGCTCGAGGGCGTTCAGCGTGCGGGGCAGGGGCCAGAACAGCTCGGTCTCGGGCAGGGCGTGGCGGGGGACCAGCATGCGGATGCCGTCGCCGGTGGGCTCACAGAAGGGGTTCTCGGCGTAGTCGCCCCGCAGGGCGGTGCCCCACAGCTGGCCGTAGGCGCCGGTCTCCACCACCTGGCGGTCCCAGCGGGGAGCGGTGTCCCAGGTGTAGCGCTCCTTGAAGTTGGTCCCGGTGGGCTTGGGCAGGGTGGTCTTGTTCCACGCGTTGTAGGGCGACAGCGGGTTGCCCAGGGGGTCGGTCTGGTAGCGCTGGGGGCCGGTCTTGGTCCAGTCGTCGTAGAAGGAGTGCTCGATGAACTCCTCCATGCCCATGTTGATGGCGGTGAGGTCGGTGGTGACCAGCTTGCCCTCGATGATCACCGAGGGGGTCGACCAGCGCCGGTTGCCCCAGGCGTCCATGTTGGCGTAGGTGGCGTCGTAGGCCTCCGAGTCGTCCCAGATGCCGGTCTGGCACAGCGACGTGGGCCGGGCCCCGACCTGCTCGTAGGCCGGGTTGGCCTCCAAGAAGAAGTCGACCAGGTCGTCCCAGATGCGACAGATCACCTTGCACCAGTCGAGGATCTTGCCCAGCTGGCCGTAGTACTCGTTGAAGGAGCTGGTGGTGATGGTGGTGGACATGCCGCCGGGCATGATGGTGGAGGGGTGCGGGTACTTGCCGTACATCAGCTGGCACATGATGCGCCCCACCCGGGTCCACTCCAGGGCCTCGAGGTAGATCTTCCCGGTCAGGGGGTTGAGGGCGTCCATGATGTCTTTGATGGTGGTGTAGCCGTGGACGTCGCCGTGGGGGGCCAGGGTCTTCTCGGCCCGGGTGACCAGCTCGGGGTTGGTCACCGACACCAGGGCGGTGGAGTAGTCGGGGCCGGCCAGCAGGCCCAGGTGCAGGGGGCGGTCGTAGAACATCTCCGCCACCTCGCCCAGGTTGCGGACCTCGACGCCCAGCGGCGGGGGGCACACGCCGAAGGCCTGCTCGATGCACAGCGACGACACGGTGGCGTGCACGCCACCGCACACCCCGCAGGCCCTCGAGGAGATGTCGATGGCGTCGCGGGGGTCGCGGCCCTCGAGGATGACCTCATAGCCCCGGAAGAGCATGGCCCGGGAGTGGGCGTCGACCGCCCGGCGGTTCTCCAGGTCGAGCACGGTGTGCACGGCCAGGGCCCCGGCCACCCGGGTCATGGGGTCGATGTTCCAGTCCCGCAGGCGGGGCGGGGCGGCCAGCTGGGCGCCGGGGCCCTCCTTGCGGCGGACGTAGCCCTTGGGCTCGGCCACCGTCACCGAGTAGGGGTCGGTGACCCCTTCCTTCAGGCGGGCCTTGCCACCACCGTCGAATTCGATTGGCAGGTTCTTGAAACACATCGCGAGTGATCTCCCTCGGGCTGGCAGGTTCTTATCGGTGCGACTGCTCGGAGGTGGCCGGGAGGCCGGCTACCCGTTGATGGGGTGGGTACGGCGCCGAAGCGGGCGCCGGACTACCAGTTGTGTCCGGCTTCGAAGCGGTTGCGGCCCCGACCCTCGTGGGTCTCGCCGTGGAACTTGTCGTTGCCGCCCTCGTGGCTGTGCTGGTACTTCGAGTACACCTTGTGGACGACCTTGACCGCACCACGGGGGCCGGTCTTGCCCCGGCTCCAGGCCGAGGGGGAGTCCTTCTCCCAGCGGACGGTCATGTTCTTGTCCACCCGGGACAGGTAGCGCATGCGGCGGATGAAGCCGCCCACGGCCCGGGAGGTGGTGGAGGAGATCAGCGAACCGGGAGCGATCTCACCGATGGGGCTGAACTTGTCGGGGAAGCCGGGCATGGTGCAGCCGATGCAGATGCCGCCCATCTGCATGCAGCCGCCGTGGCCGTCGACGTTGCCCCGCTCGGCGATGTTGCACTGGACCACCGGGCCCCAACATCCCAGCTCGACCAGGCACTCCTTGTCGCCGTACTCCCGGGCGAAGACGCCCTCTTCGTAGTAGCCGGCCCGGGGGCAGTGGCGGTGCACCGTCTCCCCGAACAGCCACGCCGGCCGGCCCAGCTCGTCGAACTCGGGCAGGGGGGCCAGGCCGTTGAGGAACAGACACACCGCAGCGGCGGTCTCGATGTAGTTGTCGCCCACCGGAGCGCAGCCGGGCACGTTGACCACCGGCACGCCGAAGGAGGAGCGGAAGTCCTTGCCCAGGTAGTCCATGACCGCCATGGAGTTGGTGACGTTGCCCTTGGAGCCGGGGATGCCGCCCCAGGAGGCGCAGGTGCCGATGGCGATGACGGCGGCGGAGCCGGGGGCCAGGCGGTCGAGCCACTCCAGGGAAGTGATCTGGCGGCCGGTCTGGGGGTCTTCGCCCAGGCCCATCCAGTAGCCGTCACCGGCGATGGACTCGTCCATGATCGAGCCCTCCCAGGTGATGACGTAGGGGGCGTCGAGCTCGCCGCGCTCGGCCATGAAGAGGTTGTGGGTCCACTCCGGGCCCACCTCGGTGGAGACCACGGTGTGGATCAGCTCCACCCGGGGCAGCCCGGGGACGATGCCGGCCAGCAGGTGCTCCACCCGGGGGTGGGTGGCGGCGGTGACCGACACGGTGCAGCCGTCGCAGGAGCCGCCGACCATCCAGATCAGGTAGATCTTCTCGAGCGGCCCGAGGCGGATGCGGCTGGAGTCCGGCTCCACGGCCCGGGAGCGGATGCCGATGGGAGCCATCGGGTCGAGGGGGTTCTCCCGCCAGTTCTCGATGCCGGGATCGCCGCCCGGTACGACGGAGCCCTCGGGGTTGTCCGGCAGTACGATCTCGCGAGAACCACCACTCCGTCGCGTGCGAATCGTCGGTGCTGCAGTGGAAGCCCGACCTCTGGTCGCAGGCATGAAAGAACCCCCCGTTTTTCCGATTGGTAAGTGTAGACTACACCTATCTGGGCCCCACCGGCAGGAAAGATTGGTGGAATCGATGACGCTCAGATGCGTTCCAAGCATTGCCGAAATCCGGTCGTCCTCGCAGGACACCGACTTCCAGGAGGCTCAGTGGAAGAAGTGATGCACCCGCCCAAGTCAGAGGCCCTCCGGGCTCTCTACTGGCGTAGCGAGATCCTCCAGGTGATGTTCTGGCTCAAGGGTGAAGGCTTCGGCGACCAGGTCGACGCCACCCTCCTCGAGCGCTTCCTGGGGGTCGATTCCCACATCGGGGTCCAGTACCTCGACCGCCTCCGGCAGGAGGGCTACGTCGAGCAGGTCGACGACCGGTACCGCCTCTCCGAGGCCGGCGCCCGCGAAGGTGGCCTGGAGTTCGCCGCGTCCTTCGAGGAGCTCATGAAGCCGACCCACGGCGAGTGCAGCGCCGACTGCTGGTGCCACAACTCACCGGACGAGGCCGACGCCTGCCTGCGTGACCGGGCCATGAAAGAGGAACTGCACCAGCACGAGCACTGACCGATACTGCAATCGCACGACACATCGCACGACACATCGCACGAACCGTTCACAGCACATTTCACGAAGCACCGGGCAAGGGGAGGGGCAATGAAGGGACGCAGCACCGAGGAGCCGCAGGGAGGGCTGCCACGCAATTACCTGCGGGCCAGCCTGCTCCTGCTCATCGCCGAGACACCGGCCCACGGCTATGACCTGCTGGAGCAGATCGCCCAGCTGGGCCTCCGCAACGTGGACCCGGGCGGCCTGTACCGCGCCCTTCGGGTCATGGAGCAGGACGGCCTGGTCGCCTCGTGGTGGGAGCACTCCACCGCCGGGCCCGCCCGTCGCAGCTACCGCCTCACCGACGAGGGGGTCGAGTGGCTCCACGCCTGGGCCGGCGCCCTGCGCGAGGGTCGCCGCTTCCTGTCCGCCTACCTGGCCCGGTACGACAAGATCACCGAACGAGCACCCGTGGAGAGCCTGACCCAATGACGTCGTTGCGTGTCGCTGTCGCCGGAAAGGGCGGCGCAGGAAAGACCACCCTCTCGTCCACCCTGGCCCGGCTCTTCGCCCGCCAGGGACGCGACGTCATCGTCGTCGACGGCGACAGCAACCCCAACGTGGCCACCGCCCTCGGCATCGGGCGGGAGCGGGCCGAGGCCATCGAGCCCCTGCCCATGGGCCTCGTCTCCCGGAACCTGAAGGGCAACGCCGCCCTCAAGGAGCCGGTGATGGACATCGTCACCCGCTACGGCGGCTTGGCCCCCGACAACGTCCACGTGCTCAAGATGGCCATGCCGGCCCACGCCGACGAGGGCTGCCTGTGCTCGGCCCACGCCACGGTCAGCGCCCTGCTGGCCGACATCGAGGAGCTCGAGAACACCGTCAGCATCCTCGACCTCGAGGCGTCGCCGGAGCACCTCAGCCGGGGCACCACCCGCCACGTCGACGCGCTCCTGCTGGTCGTCGAGCCCTACTACCGCTCGTTCGAGACGGCGAAGCGCATGGCCGCCCTGGCGTCCGAGCTGCCCATCCCCCGGGTGGGCGTGGTGGCCAACAAGCTGCGCTCCCCCGACGACGCCTCGGCCATCGCCGAGTACTGCGAGCGCCACGGCCTCACCCTCGAGGGCGAGCTGCCCTGGAGCACGCTCGTCCTCGACGCCGACAAGGCCGAGATCCCGCTGATCGACTTCGACCCCACCAGCCCGGTGATCGCCGCGGTGTCGAAGCTGGCCGACAAGCTCCTCCAGGCGCCTTAGGCGCCATCAAAGGCGGCGTGCCGCCTCCGGCGGCCGTCTCTCCGTTCCGACGAACGAAGGCTCGCTGCGCTCGCCCGTTCGTCGGTCACATGAAGTTGCGGGTGTGGAGATCGGCGAGCTCGGTGGCTTCGGACTGATCGAAGCCCAGCTTGGCCAGGCGGCGACGGCGGCCTTCGTCCATGTCGGCCTCGAGGGCCTGGACCTTGGCGAAGCCGTCGGCGATGGCGGCGGGGGTGAACGAGCCGGCGGCCAGGACGACGAGGGCGTCGAACACCTCGCTGTTGAGCCCGGCGGTGGCGGCCAGGGCGTCGTGGCGGCGGCGGACGGCGGTGGCCAGGCGGGGCCGGAGCCCAGGATCGGACGACAGCACCGCGCCCAGATGCGCCATGCCGAAGGCGACATGGCGGGCCTCGTCGGCCAGGGCCAGGTGGGTGATCCGGCGGGTCACGGGATCGGGCGCCCACCGCTCGAGGAACGACAGCAGCGACAGGAACGTGCCCTCACCCAGCACCGAGAGCAGGAAGTGGGCGAGGGCGAAGTCGGGCTCCTCGAGCAGGGTGAGCAGCGAGGCCTGCCCTCCCGCGGTCGAGAGCCCGAGGGGGACCCCTTTGAGCTCGGCCCGGCGGGTGAAGACCTCGACGTGACGGGCCTCGTCGGCCACCTGCACGGCCAGCACGGCCACGACCTCGCGGAAGTGCGGGTGGATCTGGCCGAGGAAGCGGGCGGGGACGACGAGGGCCGCGTTCTCGTTCTCGATCAGGTACGTCATGACCTGGACGACGGCCGCCTCGACCTCTTCCGGCAGGTCGAACGGCTCGTCCCAGTCCACGGCGACCGCCGGATCCCACTGGGCGGCCAGGGCCTGGCGGTAGATGCCGGCCGCCGCGCCGGTCCAGACCGCCTCCTTCTCGTCGAGGGCGAAGGCGAACTCGGGCCCGCCGGCCTCGACCAGCGCGCCGCGGGCCGCCAGCCCCCACGTCGCCGAAGGCCGGTCGGCCACCGCATGAGGGCCGCCCGCCGGCTCCGCCCCGCGCCGGTGGGCGCCCTCGGCACCACCCCGTACGACGTACGGCCAGTCGTACCCGTGGCCCTGGGCCCGGCACCAGGCCCGCAGGTGCACGGCGAGCTCCGGAGCCCGGCCCCGCACCTCGACCCGCTCGCCCACGGCCACCCCGGCTACGGCACGCTTCAGGAGGAGGTGGCCCCCCTGGTCGAGCCCGAGATCCTCAAGGTCGATAACTGACTGCCGTGACGTTCCCTGCGCCGTCGTAGAAACCCACCTCCTCGACCGCCCGCTCGAGCTGCGCATATCCGGTGGTGCGGCCCTCCCGCCACGCCTTCAGCCCCTCCAGGTCGAGCAACGGGCGGACCTCGGGGTCGTCGTAGCTCATCTCCAGCAGCAGCGACCGGAACCGCCCGACCAGCTCGGCGGGCGCCCCGGGGGCGACGGTGAAGTTGCAGTGGTCGTACGGCGGCGTCTGGGCCAGGATCACGGTGGATCCCGCCGGCATGGTGCCCTCCACGCCGAACAGCAGGTGGTTGCCGTCGATCATGCAGGCCGCGTCGGCTGCACCCGACATCAGCGCGCGGGCCGCATCACGCTCACCGCCGACGTGGTCACCGTGCTTGCCGACGGCGATGTCGTGGTACTGGATCTTGACGTCGTCGACGCCCAGCGAGCGCAGGTGGGACAGGGGGATCAGGGTCGCCTGAGGCGAGTCCACCGCACCGACGGCCACCGTGCGGCCGACAAGGTCGGCGACCGACTCGATCCCCGAATCCGCCCGGACCACCACCACGGAGGTGAGGTCGCAGTCGGTGTCGCGCATGGCCAGGGCGGTCACCGGCCCCATGCGCGCCGCCCGCACCCAGGCCAATGGGGAGTTCCAGGCCACGTGGGTGTGGCCGGCCAGCAGGGCGTGCACCTGGCGCTCGTAGTTCGAGTAGAGGACGTAGTCGAAGTCCAGGCCCTTGGTGGCGAACCACTCCCGGAAGCCGTCCCAGATGGTGACCACCTTGGGGTCGTAGGCGACCGCGCCCATCAGCAGCGTGCCGCCCATCAGAACAGCGGGAGGCCGCAGGCGATCCGGCCGATCAGGTCGTACAGGGTGTCGGTGGTGGGGGCCATGACGGAGGCGGCCCGGGAGTCGCGGAAGTTGCGCTCGACGCCCACCTCCTTGCGGAACGCGGCGCCACCGCAGACCCGCATGGCCAGGTCGGTCACGTCGATCGCGGTCTCGCCGGCCAGGGCCTTGACCTCGAGGACCCGCAGGGTGGCATGGGCCCCGCCCGTCTCCAGCGCGGTCAGCGTGTCGAGCAGCACGGCCTCGGCGGCGTCGGTGCGTATCCGCATGCGGGCCACGTTGGCCCGGACGACCGGGTTGTCGGCGAGGGTCTGGTCGAGGTGCTCGAAGCGGGTGGTCGCGGCGTGCAGGGCGGCCTTGCCGGTGGCCGAGTTGGCGGTGCCGATCGAGAAGCCGGCGTTCATGACCTGGAAGTAGGGCAGGACGGTGGCGAGCATCGTGTCGAAGCCGCCGCCGTCGGTTCCGAGCATGGCCGACATCGGCACCTCGACTCCCGAGGCGCTCATGGGGCTGGAGGAGTTGCCCCGCAGGCCGAGGCCGTCGAACGGGGCGCCGACCTTCAACCCGGGCGCGTCGGCCGGCACCAGCCACATGGTGCTGGCGCCATCGGCGACCACCGGCCTGCTCGACCAGACGTAGCCGTCGGCCTGGCCGGCAGAGGTGACCCAGCTCTTCTCGGCGTCGAGGCGGACCGCGCCGGTCGGCCCCGTCACCGCCGTCGACATCGGGGCCCAGAACATGCTTCGCGACCCGGCTTCGGAGAATGCCAAGGTGGTGACGTAGTCGCCTGCGGCGATGCGCTCGCGGACGTCGGCCGGGCCCCCGGAGGCCTCGATGACCGCGGTGCCGGCGTAGTGCATCATCAGCACCATGGCGGTGGAGCCGCAGTGCTCGGCGATGGCCTGCACCACGGCGGTGGCCGCCCGGTGACCCTCGCCACTTCCGCCGACCTCCGGTGCGCTGATCAGTCCCAGGAGGCCGGCCCGGCCCAGGGCGTCGAGGGCGGGCCGGGGATAGGCGCCGGTCCGGTCGATCTCGGCCGCGGCCGGAGCCACGACGTCGGTGATCACGGGGGCGAGCCGCGCCAAGTACGCGGGCAGAGCCGAAGAGACGGTTGACAACTGACTGATTCCTCCTGGTTGGTGATGGGACGGGAGAGGTGGACCCTCTCGACCGCCCGGACCAGGAGGCTGGGTCAGCCTGGCTGGCGCTGGGCGGTCCGAAGCTTCGCCCGACCGGGCGAACTTCCGTGACTCGCTCAGCGACTTCGCATGAACCGCTCTCTCGACGGGTAATAGGGCTCGGACATTCTCGCACAGAGAATTGAGAAAGGTCCCCGCTTGAGAGGCCTATAGATGTATATTGCATCTATCCCGTTTCCATGTACCACCCCGGGCGGCACCAGATGACTTCCTCGGCTCCGAAATCCGAGCAGCTGCGCGTCCTCTACTGGCGCAGCGAGATCCTGCAGGTCGTCTACTGGCTGCACGGCGAGGGCCTGGGCGACATCGTCGACCTCGACCTCATCAGCCAGTACCTCGACGTCGACGTCGGCGACGACCTGTCCAAGTATCTGGATCTCCTGGTCGCCGACGGCTCACTGGTGCGCGACGGAGACTGGTACGCATTGTCGGCGCGGGCGATGGCGGAGGGCGAGGCCGAGCTGGCCACCGCCTTCACCGACCTCGTCCATCCCGTACACAGCGAGTGCAACGACGAGTGCTGGTGCCAGACGTCGGCGGCCGAGGCAGAAGCATGTGCCCGCTCCCGAACCGTCCACGGACCGGACCGAGAAGCAGGAAAGGCCCCCGCATGAGCACCCCGATGGCCAACGATACGAACGGAACCCTCCCCCGGCACTATCTGAAGCCGTGCCTCCTGTTGCTCCTGGCCGAAGGACCGTCCCACGGCTACGAGCTGCTGGAGCACGTCCGGCGCATGGGGATCAAGGGTGCGGAGCCCGGAGGCCTCTACCGCTACCTGCGGGCCATGGAGAAGGAGGAGATGGTCTCCTCCTGGTGGGAGCCGTCGCAGGCGGGGCCGGCCCGGCGCACCTACGTGCTGACCGAGCAGGGCCGCAAGGGCCTCAACGAGTCGGTGCAGAGCCTGCGCGACGTCCGGGAGATCCTCGTCACCCTGCTCGACCGCTACGACAGCCTGTCCAGCAAAGCCGGTGCTTCCCGCTCCTGACGGGCGGGATCCCGGCCCTGAAACCCGATCCCAGGTGAGAGACTGGGAATCCGACCAACTTCTTGGAGGTAGTGCAGATGTGTCTCGGCATTCCGGGCCAGGTCGTCGAGATCATCGACCCGGCCGACCACCGGGCCACCGTCGACGTCGACGGGGTACGCCGTGAGGTCAACGTCGGCCTGGTCATGGGCGACGCCGGCGGCCTCAACGTCGGCGACTGGGTCCTGATCCACGTCGGGTTCGCCATGACCAAGATCGACGAGGAGGAGGCGGCCAGCACGCTTGACTTCATCAAGCAGTTGGGCAGCGTCTACGACGACGAGATCCGTGACTTCAGCACGGAGGCGCCGCTGTGAAGTTCGTCGACGAGTACCGCGACCCCGCGGCGGCCCGGCAGATCCTGAGCCACATCACCGACCTGGCCGAGGGTCACCACTACAAGTTCATGGAGGTGTGCGGCGGCCACACCCACACCATCTACAAGCACGGCATCGAGAACGTCCTGCCTGAGACGGTGGAGCTCGTCCACGGCCCGGGCTGCCCGGTCTGCGTGATCCCCATGGGCCGGGTCGACGACGCCATCGCCGTGGCCGAGACGCCCGGTGTGATCTTCACCTCCTTCGGCGACATGATGCGGGTGCCCGGCGGCAATGGAAACCTCCTGGAAGCCAAGGCCAGGGGGGCGGACGTCCGGATGGTGTACTCACCGCTCGACGCCCTGCGCATCGCCATCGCCAACCCGGACAAGCAGGTGGTGTTCTTCGCCGTCGGGTTCGAGACCACGGCGCCGTCCACCGCGGTCACCGTGCTCAAGGCCATGCAGAAAGGCGTCACCAACTTCAGCCTGTTCTGCAACCACGTCACGATCGTCCCGCCGCTCAAGGCCATCCTCGAGTCGCCCGACCTGCGCCTCGACGGCTTCCTCGGCCCAGGCCACGTGTCCACCGTCATCGGCAACCGGCCCTACCGGTTCGTGCCCCAGAAGTACGGGCTGCCGCTGGTCACCGCCGGCTTCGAGCCGCTCGACATCCTCCAGGCCATCCTCATGCTCCTGCGCCAGATCGACGAGGGCCGCTGCGAGGTCGAGAACCAGTACACCCGGGCCGTGCCCGAGCACGGCAACCCCAAGGCCCTGGAGATCCTGAACCAGGTCTTCGAGCTGCGCCCCCACTTCGAGTGGCGGGGCCTGGGCTTCATCTCCCAGTCCGCCCTGAAGCTGCGCGAGGAGTTCGCCCCCTGGGACGCCGAGCTGCGCTTCAGCGTGCCCGGCGTGCGGGTGGCCGACCCCAAGGCCTGCCAGTGCGGCGAGGTCCTCAAGGGCGTCATCAAGCCCTGGGAGTGCAAGGTGTTCGGCACCGCCTGCACCCCGGAGACGCCGATCGGCACCTGCATGGTGTCCTCCGAGGGCGCCTGCGCCGCCTATTACAACTACGGCCGCTTCACCAAGCACCAGACCGTCCCGGTCGAACTGACCCGGACGCCGCAACCGGCATGACCAGGGGCGACCACTCCGACGAGGACGAGGGCCTCGAGCGGAGCGGGAGCGGAGACGCCCAGCCGGGGCTACCGGCCTCGCCGGAGCGCAGCGAAGGCCCCAGCCGGGAGCCCCTCGAGGCTGGGCAAGCGGAGCGACCCAGGGGAGACTATTCGCACGAGGACGAAGTCCTCGAGCGGATCGAAGCCTGGCGCCGGCGGCGGCCCAAGCTGAAGGACGAGTTCATCAACTCCGCCCACGGGGCGGGGGGCAAGGCGTCGGCCGCCCTGATCGACGCGGTGTTCCTCGAGGCGTTCCGCAACAAGACGCTCGAGTCCATGTCCGACGGGGCGGTGCTGGAGCTGCCCTCGGGTGAGCGGGTGGCCTTCTCCACCGACGGGTTCGTGGTCAAGCCCCGGCGCTTCCCGGGCGGTTCCGTCGGTGACCTGGCCGTCAACGGCACGGTCAACGACCTGGCCATGATGGGCGCCGTCCCCCAGTGGATGTCGGCCGGGTTCATCATCGAGGACGGCTTTTCGATCACCGAGCTGCGCGACCTCGTCGCCGACATGGCCGCCGCCGCCCTCAAGGCGGGCGTCCAGATCGTCACCGGCGACACGAAGGTGGTCAACAAGGGCGCCTGTGACGGCGTCTACATCACCACCGCCGGCGTGGGCGTGATCCCGGCCCACGTGCACCTCGACGCCAAGTCGGTCCGCCCCGGTGACAAGGTCATCGTCTCCGGCAAGATCGGCGACCACGGGGTGGCCGTCCTCATCGCCCGTGGCGACCTGGCCCTCGAGGCCGACATCCCCACCGACTCCGCTCCTCTGGGAGAGCTGGTCGAGCACCTGCTGGCTGCGGCCCCGAACACCCGGTTCCTGCGCGACCCCACCCGGGGTGGCGTGGCCACGGTGCTCAACGAGCTGGCCCGCGAGGCCGAGGTCGGCGTCGTCATGCAGGAGTCGGCGCTGCCCATCCGCAACATCGTGAACGGGGCGTGCGAGATCCTCGGGATCGACCCGCTCTACGTCGCCAACGAGGGCAAGCTGGTGGCCGTCGTGCCGGCCGAGGAGGTCGACGCCGCCCTGGCCGCCATGCAGGCCCACCCCTTCGGCGTCGACGCCGCAGTCATCGGTGAGATCCGTGAGGATCCGCCCGGCATCGTCATCCTCAACACCGGCTTCGGGGGCAACAGAATCGTCGACATGCTCGTCGGCGACCCCCTCCCCCGCATCTGCTGATGCGAGAGCGCCGGCGCCTGCGGGTGACCGGCACAGTCCAGGGGGTCGGGTTCCGGCCGTTCGTCTACCGGTTGGCAGCCGACCTGGGCCTGTCGGGGTGGGTGGGCAACGACAGCCTGGGCGTGGTTCTGGAGGCCGAGGGTCCGGTCGACGCCCTCGACCTACTGGCCGAGCGGCTGGTCGCCGAGGCTCCGCCGCTGGCGCGGATCGAGTCGGTCGACGCCGAGCCGCAGGTGCCCACCGGGGAAACGGGGTTCACCATCGTCGACAGCCGGGCCGCCGGGGCGCCGGCGGTGGCCGTTCCTGTCGACGTGGCCACCTGCGCCGACTGTGAGCGCGAGCTGTTCGATCCATTCGACCGGCGCTTCGGGTACCCGTTCATCAACTGCACCAACTGCGGGCCCCGCTACACCATCATCCGGTCGATCCCCTACGACCGGGCCGCCACCACCATGGCCGGCTTCACCATGTGTGCCGACTGCCGGCGGGAGTACGAGGACCCGGCCGACCGGCGGTTCCACGCCGAGCCCACGTGCTGTCCGGTATGCGGTCCGCAGCTCAGCCTGCTGTCGCCTGACGGTGGCGTCCTGGCCAAGGCGAGTGAGGCGCTCGACGCCGGCGTCGCCCTCCTGAACGACGGCCGCATCCTGGCCGTGAAGGGCCTGGGCGGCTACCACCTGGCCTGCGACGCCACCGACGACGCTGCGGTGGCCGAGCTGCGGCGGCGCAAGGCCCGCGACGACAAGCCGTTCGCCCTCCTGGTCGACCTGCCGACGGCCCGGGCCCTGTGCCACCTGTCCCCGGAGGCGGAGGCAGCCCTGACGTCGCCCCGCCGACCGATCGTGCTCGCCCCCCGCACGGGCACCGGCGTGGCCGCCGGTGTGGCCCCCAACCTCCCTGAGCTGGGCCTGATGCTGGCCTACACGCCCCTGCACGTCCAGCTCCTAGCGGGGTGCCGGCGCCCACTGGTGATGACCAGTGGCAACCTCTCCGACGAGCCCATCGCCCACGACGACACCGACGCCCTCACTCGCCTCGGCCCGATGGTCGACGCCATCCTCACCCACGATCGCGGGATCCACATCCGCTGTGACGATTCGGTCGTCCGGGCGGTGGCCCGCCGCGTCCAGATGGTGCGGCGGTCACGGGGCTACGCGCCCGAGCCGATCGGGCTACCCACGACCGCGCACCGGCACGTGCTGGCGGTGGGGGCGGAGCTGAAGAGCACGGTGGCGGTGGCCAAGGGCGACACCGTGGTGGCCAGCCACCACATCGGCGACCTCGAGCACCTGGCCGCCTACCGATCGTTCCTGCAGGCCGTCGACCACCTCTGCTCCCTCACCGGCGTGACGCCCGAGGTGGTGGCCCACGACCTGCACCCCGAGTACCTGTCGACCAAGTTCGCCGCCGACCTGGAACTGCCGGCGGTCGGCGTCCAGCACCACCACGCCCACATCGCCTCGTGCCTGGTGGAGCACGGTCACACCGAGCCGGTCGTGGGCCTCGCCTTCGACGGCCTGGGCCTGGGCACCGACGGCACCGCGTGGGGCGGTGAGCTGCTGGTGGCCGACCTCGACGGCTTCCGGCGGGTCGGTCACCTGCGACAGGTGGCCCTGCCCGGTGGCGACCGGGCAGCGCGGGAACCCTGGCGCATGGCCATGGCCTGGCTGGCCGCCACCCTGGGCCCCGACGAGGCCGAGCGCTACGGCAGTGCGGTCGACGACCGGTGGGCCGCGGTCCTCGGCCTTGCCCAACGGCCGGACGTGCTGCGCACCTCGAGCGCAGGCCGCCTCTTCGACGCAGTGGCCGCCCTCCTCGGCCTGCGGACCCGCATCACCTACGAGGCCCAGGCGGCCATCGAGCTCGAGGCCGCGGCGGCCGGCCAGCCGCTGGCCGGGCCGGGGGGCTACGAGCTCGACATCGGCATCGGCCCCGAGGGTCTCCTGCTCGACCCCGGGCCGCTGCTGGCCACCGTGGTGGCCGAGCGGGACAAGGGCGTGCCGGTCGGACAGATCTCGGCCGGCTTCCACGGAGGCCTGGGGCGGGGCGCAGCCACCGCCGCGGCCCGCGTCGCCGCCGAGAACGGTCTCGACACCGTCGCCCTCAGTGGTGGCGTGTTCCAGAACGCCCGCCTCACCGACGTGGTCGTCACCGAGCTCGAGGCCTCCGGACTGCGGGTCCTGGTGCACCGCCTGCTGCCCCCGAATGATGGTGGGGTCAGTGTTGGTCAGGCCGCGATCGCCGCTCGGCGGCTCCGCTGAATTAGGGGCGGTCGCACCCGGCGGGTTACGCTGGACTCCTGTCCATCACGGCGCGGGCATTTCGGCATTTCCTATTCAGCGCGCCGGTCTGAGAGGAGCACCACATCAACATCAAGAGTGGTTCACACGCGATTGGTCCCGAGAACGGGAAGCTGCTGATCAAGAGCTACAAGGACGGCATGGGCGCCAAGCTGGCCCACGACCTCATCCTGACCGCCACCAAGTGGAGCGGCACGCTCAACGTCGACGCTGACAACCCCGCGGCCTCGAGTGCGGACCTGACCATCGACGCCCGCTCGATCGAGATCATCGAGGCCGTCGGCGGCATGAAAAGCCTGAGCGACAAGGACCGCAAGGACATCGGCAAGAACATCGACGACAAGGTGCTGCAGACCGGCAAGTTCCCGGAGCTGAAGTTCGCGTCGAGCTCGTGCAGCGGGTCGGCCCCGAAGTTCCAGGCTGCCGGCAACATGACCATCGTCGGCAACACCCGCCCGGTCAACGTGGACCTCAACGTGAACGGCACCCAGGTCGTGGCCACCACGAGCATCTCCCAGAAGGACTTCGGCATCAAGCCGTTCTCCGCCATGATGGGCGCCATCAAGCTGCGCGACGACGTCGACTTCGAGCTGACGGTCGACCTGCCCTCCGCCTAACCGGCTCGGGACAGAAAAAGGCCCGGGTGGCTTTGCCACCCGGGCCTTTCCGCGTTCGGTCGAGCAGGACTACCAGCCCTTGTTGCCGCCCAGCTTCCCGTAGATCTGGTGGAGGTGGTGGGACTGCTTCTGCTTCGCCTTCTCCGCCTCTGACGGGCGGGGATGCTTCTCGTAGTCCCGGCGCAGCAGGCGGTAGTAGACCCGGGCGTCGGCGTCGAACGCGTCGCCGGGCACGTACGAGCCGCCCTGGGGGTCGGGGGTGATCTCGCCCTGGTTCTCGGAGAGGATCCGCGCCGCTTCCTCCGGCGTCGACGCCTCGGGCACCGCGGCCCGCATGTAGTCCATGACCGGGGCGATGGCCTGCTCGAACTCCTGGGCCGCGATCCGGTCGCGCTCCTCGGGCGTCTGCTCGCCCGAGAAGAGCAGCAC
>CADCTB010000178.1 GCA_902805665.1 uncultured Acidimicrobiales bacterium | reverse complement strand
GGATCGGCGCCATGTGCCGCCACGGCTACAAGGGCGCCTTCGAGATGGCCGCCACCGTCGACTATCTGTTCGGCTACGACGCCACGGCCCACGTGGTCGAGGACTGGATGTACGAACGGGTGACCGAGGCCTACGTCGCCGACCCGGCGGTCCGCAAGCTCTTCGAGCACTCGAACCCGTGGGCCCTCCGCTCCATCGCCGAACGGCTGCTCGAGGCCAAGGACCGGGGCCTGTGGGAGGCGTCGGCCGAGGCCGTGGCGACCCTGCGGTCCGCCCTGCTCGAGGCCGAGGGCTGGGAGGAGGGCCGATGAGCCAGTTCCCGTTCTCAGCGGTGGTCGGGCAGGACGAGGCCAAGCTTGCCCTGCTACTGGCCGCCGCCGAACCGGCGATCGGGGGCGTGCTCCTGCGCGGCCAGAAGGGGTCGGCCAAGACCACCCTGGCCCGCGGCCTGGCGGCGCTGCTTCCGGGTCACGCACCGTTCGTGGAGCTTCCGGTGGGGGCCACCGAGGACCGGGTCGTCGGCTCGATCGACCTGGCGGCGGCTCTCACCGGCGGAGAACTGCGCTTCTCGCCCGGGCTGCTGGCGGCCGCCCACGGCGGCGTCCTCTACGTCGACGAGGTGAACCTGCTGCCGGACCACCTGGTCGACGTCCTCCTCGACGTCGCCGTCAGCGGGGTCAACCGGGTCGAGCGGGAGGGCATCTCCCACGCCCACCCCAGCCGCTTCGTGCTGATCGGGTCGATGAACCCCGAGGAGGGCGACCTCCGCCCCCAGCTCCTCGACCGGTTCGGGCTGGCGGCCGACGTCACCGCGCCGCTCGACCCCGGCGAGCGGGCCGAGGCGGTGCGCCGGCGCATGGCGTTCGACGCCGACCCGGCCGGGTTCGCCGCCGGCTGGCCCGACCAGCCGCTGCCCCCCAACGCGCACGCGCTCGTGCACGACGACCTCGTCCACACCGTCAGCGTCCTGTGCGCGTCGGTGGGAGCCGAAGGCCTCCGGGCCGACCTGGTGATCTGCCGGGCCGCCGCCGCCCTCGCCGGCATGGAAGGCCGGGCCGAGGCCACGGTCGACGACGTCCGCCGTGTCGCCCCGCTCGCGTTGGCCCACCGCCGCCGCCGCCACCCTTTCGAGGACCCCGGCATGAGCCAGCAGGAGGTCGACGAGGCGCTCGAAGAGGCGTCGGACCCGGCAACCCGGGACCAGGACCGGATGGCGTCGCCCGACGCTCCGCCCGACCGGGTGAGCCGGCTGGAGGCCCCCCGCACGGTGGCCACCGGTGGAGGACGGCGCTCCGTCGTCGAAGGCCCGAGAGGTCGGCTGGTCGGCGACCGGGTGCCGACCGGTCCGCTGGGGTCGGTGGCCCTGGGCCCCACCATCCGCGCTGCGGCGACCCGCGGCGCGATCGACGGTGGCCCGCTGGTCGCCCCAGGTGACCTGCGCGAGGCCGTCCGCGAAGAGCGGGCCGGCAACCTGGTCATCCTCGCCGTCGACGCCTCCGGCTCGATGGGCGCCGAGACCCGCATGGAGGCTGCGAAGGGCGCCGTCCTCGGCCTGCTGCTCGACGCCTACCAGCGCAGGGACCGGGTGGCGCTGGTGACGTTCCGGGGCGACGGCGCCGAGGTGGCACTGCGGCCGACGGGCAGCGTGGAAGTCGCCCGGGCCCGCCTCACTGAGCTGCCGACCGGGGGCCGGACACCGCTCGCCGCGGGCATCGCCACCGCTCTGGGCCTGGCCCAGCACCCGGCCGACCGCCCGCTGCTCGTCCTGGTGTCCGACGGCCGGGCCACCGCCGGGCCCGAGGGGATGGATCCGCTCGTCGCGGCCAAGGAGGCGGCAGCCGAGGTCCGGCGGAGGGAAGTGCCGGCAGTGGTCGTCGACGCCGAGGACGGCCACACCCGCCTGGGCCTGGCCGCGGAGCTGGCCGAGGCCATGGGCGCCCGCTACCTCACCCTGCCCGAGTTCACCGCAGCGACGGTCCGCCAGCTCACCGAGGGCTGACCGCCCCGTTCTGGACACTGAAAAGCGCCAAAAACGTACCGATTCAGTGCAGAGATGTGCGGGGTGGCGCCGGCGCGGCGGCCCGGTGCAGGCCGAGCTGGCCGTCGTCGAGCGTCCAGCCGCCGCCCCAGCGCTCGTCGGAGCTCCGCCGGGCGATGGTGTCGACGTGCCACCAGTCGCCCTGGATCCGTTCCTCGGTCACGTCGACCGTGACGTAGCCGTGGTGGTCGAGCTCGGCCATACGCAGGTGCCGGTTCTGCGACAGGAACCACCGGCGGGCCAAGGTCGAAGCCCCCGGCACATCTGCCGGCAGCACGGTTTTGGTGAAGCTGTCGGTCGTCACGCTGGGCGACACGAACTCGGCGCCCACCGGCAGATCGGCGGCCCATGACGAGTGGATGTCGCCCGACAGGACGGCGACGTTCGACGCCCAACCCGTCCGCCGCAGCAGGTCGTACAGCCGGGCGCGCTCTGCGGGGTAGCCGTCCCACTGGCCGGCGTTCACGCCGATCCCGTCGCCGAGGTTCAGGAAGCGGACGGGGGCCATCATGACCTGGTTGCCGATCAGCAGCCAGCGGGCGGACGACGTGGAGACGTCGGCTTCCAGCCAGCGCCACTGGGCCTCACCGAGGAGTGCCCTGTCGGTGCGGCCCACCCGCCACAGCGGGTGCCGGGCATCGGTGGCCGGCCGGTCCCGGCCGACTTCCCGGGTGTCGAGCATCACCAGATCTGCGAGCGGGCCGAGCCTCACGGTTCGGCAGACCGACTCCGGGCCCGTCCGGCGGACCGGAATCCATTCGAAGTAGGCCTGCCTCGCCGCGTCCCGCCGGGAATCCCAGGAACCGTGCCTCAGGCGGTGCGCAGTGGCGCCTCCCCGCCATGCGCCTCCGGCGAACTCGTGGTCGTCCCAGACGGCGACGACCGGGTGCCGGGCGTGCAGGGCCTGCAGATCCGGATCGGTCCGGTACTGGGCGTAGCGGGCCCGGTAGCCGGCAAGATCGACCACCGGACCCGACGGCCGGTGGGCCCGCACCGCCTCCCGCCGCTGGCGGACCATGTCGTTCTCGTAGATGTAGTCGCCGACGTGGACTACGACGTCGAGGTCCCGGGCGGCCAGGTTGGCGTAGGCGTTGAAGAACCCGCACGACCAGTACGC